>JBMCIH010000415.1:0-2899 GCA_048617055.1 Marinobacter sp.
GGTGAGAGATCTTCATCATGGTGGCTTTCACGTGCAGGGAGAACATCACGCCGGTTTTTTCACAGTCTTCGATCGCATCTTCGAAGAACTTCACCAGAGCTTTCTTGCTCATGAACATGGCGTCGAGTACTTCGCCTTCCTGCAGCGGCAGGTCGGCTTTCAGAACGGTCTGCTCACCTTTGTTGTTCTCGAACACGATGCGGGCATTGGTGGCCTTGTCGAGGGTGACCGACTGCTCGCTGGAGTAGAAGTCGCCACCGCGCATATGGGCCACGTGGGTGCGGGAGGCCGGGCTCCACTCGCCCATGGAATGGGGATGCTTGCGGGCGAAGGCCTTGACGGCTGCCGGGGCACGGCGGTCGGAGTTGCCTTCCCTCAGTACCGGGTTGACCGCGCTGCCCAGAACCTTGGAGTAACGGGCCTGAATCTCCTTTTCCTCATCAGTCTGCGGATGTTCCTTGTACTCGGGAACCTTGTAACCCTGCTCGTTGAGTTCGCGGATAGCGGCACGCAGCTGGGGGATGGACGCGCTGATGTTCGGCAGCTTGATGATGTTCGCTTCCGGATTCTTGGTGTACTCGCCCAGCTCGGCAAGCGCATCCGGTACACGCTGGTCTTCCTCAAGGTAGTCGGGGAACGTAGCCAGGATACGGGCGGCCAGGGAGATGTCGCTGGTCTCGAAAGTAATACCCGCCGGTGCGGTAAACGTCTGCAGGATGGGCAGAAGTGAGCGGGTCGCCAGTGCCGGAGCTTCGTCGGTCAGTGTGTAGACAATCTTTGGGTTTGATTCTGTCATGTGCGTCCTCAAGGTTGGTTGGCAGTTCAGGACGGTCAGGGCTGATACCGGCGTCTTGTGGACTCCGGGTTCAGGAAGCTCTGATTGCACGGTGGCATCAGATAGGGTCAGAGCCCCCTTGCGCAGACACTGATTACGAACTTTTATTTGAGCTGTTGAATATACCAGTTTTTGGGCAACTCAGGTTACGATTTTAGTCTAAAGTCGCAGGCCCACCCGGTTGACAGAAGCCCGGAAAATTCGCCGTAACGGGCGGTACCGCCCAGCAGCCGTGCCACCACCAGCTTCACTTCACTGCGGGTATAAGGAATATCCGAAACAGCCAGCATGTGGTTCTGCACCTGGCGCGGGCTGGCGGCGTTGTCGGCTGCGACCGACTGAGCCGGAAACCATCCGTCACCGTATATCCCGGGACACCTGCTGACAAAGCCATTTCCCGGTGAGCCCATGAAACTTGCGCGCTGGCTATCGGCGCTGGTCCTGCCCGCCCTCGGCGGATGTATCAGCCATATCAATGCACCGGCCGACCCGGTGCAGCCCGGGCACACCGGGTTTGAGGAGCGGCTCAATATCCGTTACTCACCCGAGGGGTGGCCCGAGACACTTTACGCCGATGTCTACGTGGTCGAGCGGGACAGGCCGGGGCCGGCCGTGCTGGTGGTGCATGGTGGCGGCTGGGAGGGCCGTTCCCGGGATGACATGACCGATATTGCCCGTAAGCTTGCCCGCCATGGTTTTACCGCCATGAACATCGACTACCGTTTCGCGCCGGACTACCGATACCCTGCCCAGCTGCAGGATCTGCAGCAGGCCCTCGACTGGTTGCGCCATCATCACCGGGAGCTGGCGGTGGATCCGCAACGCATCGCCGGGCTTGGCTACTCGTCCGGTGCCCACCTGCTCAGTCTGCTGGCCACGGTCAGCACCAGCGAACACCCCGACCGCCCTCCCTGGAACCCGGATCAGCAGGGACTGGTCGCGGTGGTGGCGGGGGGCCTGCCCGCCGATCTGCGCGAATTTGAGTCCGGCCGGCTGCTGAAACAGTTACTGGGAGATACCCGGGAAGCCATGCCGGAGCGCTATGAACGTGCATCACCGGCTGCCTGGGTAACCGCCGACACACCACCCCACTTCCTTTTTCACGGCACCTGGGACGATCTGGTGCCGGTGTCACAGGCGAGGGATTTTCACCGGCGACTGGAAACCGCCGGTGTCGACAACCAGTTGTACCTGATGCATGGTCACGGCCACATTACCACCTTTCTTTTCCACGGCCTGCCACTGGACGAGGCCCTCGCGTTCCTGAGACATCACTCGGCGGACTGACGGCGGCATCAGACAGGGTCAGCGCCCTCTTGGGCAGGTACTGACTACAGACTTTATTGGCCCGTCGCCAGCAGACCCGCCTGGGACAGGGTTCCGCGAATGCTGTCGAGGGCCTCCGGGTTGGCCAGCGCGTCACGGTTGTCGGCACGGTTGGAGCCGTTCAGCAGCCGCGCCACCGCCAGCTCCACTTTCTTGCCACTGCGGGTGTAAGGGATATCCGGAACAGCCAGCATGTGTCTGGGCACATGGCGCGGGCTGGCCCCTTCGCGGATGCGCTGGCGCAACCGCTGGCGCAGCTCATCCGTCAGTTGCTGGCCGTCGGCCGGCACCACCAGCAGGACCACTTCCACATCGCCGTCCACCTGCCGGCCCACCACCAGGCTGTCGGCCACCTCAGGGATGGTTTCCACCTGACGGTAGATCTCGGCGGTGCCGATGCGCACACCGCCGGGGTTCAGGGTGGCATCCGAGCGGCCGTAGATGATGGCGCCGCCATGTTCGGTGAATTCGATAAAATCGCCGTGGGCCCAGACCCCCGGAAAGGTCTCGAAATAGGCGCTGCGGTAGCGCTTACCGTCCGGGTCGTTCCAGAAACGCACCGGCATCGAAGGCAGCGGCTGGCGGCACACCAGTTCCCCGCGCCCGCGGCTGACCGGCCTGCCGTCTTCGCCATAGGCCGCCGCGTCCACCCCCAGGAAGCGGCACTGGATCTCGCCCCGGCGCACGGGCAGCAGGGGCGTAGCGCCGACGAAGCAGCCACAGATATCGGTGCCCCCG
>JBMCIH010000416.1:0-2887 GCA_048617055.1 Marinobacter sp.
AACCCCGGGCAGTTCCAGGTGCGGTTCGCCGCCCGCGGCGGCGAACTCGAGCCCCCGGGCTCTGACCCTTCCGCGTCGGGAAATGTCGAGCTTGCCAGCCGGCCGGTCCGGCTCGGTGGCGAGGGTGAAACCCTGACGCTATCGGCCACCAGCCAGCGGGGCAATGTGGGCCTGCTGTCTGCCGGTATCCTGCTGTTTGGTCTCACACTGACCTACAACCTGATGAAAAGCCGGATGCTGATGCTGATCCAGACCGGGCAGACCCGCAGGCTGGCGGTGGAGGAGCAGCGGTTCCGGTCCCTGTTCGAGCACAATCCCGATGCGGTCTTTATTCTGGACAAGGACGGTCGCTACCAGAGCATCAACCCGGTCACCGCCTCCATTCTGGGTGTGGTCGAAAGTCGGCTGATCGGAGTGGATTTCAGGGAGGTGATCAACGAGGAGAGTGTTCCCCACGCGGATCTGCAGCAATTGCATTCGGCCTATGAACAGGCGGCGAGGGGTTATGCGCGCCCGGGCTTCACCATGGCATTCCAGCCCTTCGGCGAGGCGCCCAGGTATTTTGACTTGCTGTTTGTTCCGATTCTGGTGGACCGGCAGGTGGAAGGGGTGTTTGGCATTGCCAAGGACATCACCGCGCGGCTTCGGGTGGAGGAGCGGCAACGCATCATGGAACGCAGCCTGGAGGCCAGCAGCAACGCGGTGATCATCACCGATGCGCGGCAGCAGGGTTATCCGGTGGTGTACGTCAACCCGGCCTTCACACAGATGTCCGGCTACAGCGCCACCGAGGTGGAGGGCCAGACGCTGGATTTCATGGTGGGCGGCGAAACCGATCCGGAGGACGTGCGCGCCATCCGGTCGGCGGTTGCCCGCGAACGGTCCGCATCCCTTACCATTCGCAGCTATCGCAAGGACGGTGCGCTGTTCTGGAACCAGCTGTTCATCTCGCCGGTACGGGACACGGAGGGCGTGCTCACCCACTTTATCGCGGTGATGAACGACATCTCCGAACGCAAGGAACAGGACCAGCAACTGGCCTACCAGGCGACCCACGACGTGCTGACCGGTCTTGGCAACCGTTCCCTGTTCCATGACCGCCTGCACCATGACTTCGAGCTGGCCCGCCGGCATCAGCGAACGCTGGCCATTCTGTTTGTCGACCTGGACGAGTTCAAGCCGATTAACGATACCCTGGGGCACAAGGTAGGGGACCGCCTGCTGATCAGCGTGACCGAAAGGTTGCGTCAGATCATACGTCCGTCCGACACCCTGGCCAGGTTTGGCGGTGACGAGTTCGTACTCCTGTTGCCGGACCTGGAGTGGCCGGAGGAGGCGCAGGAGGTGGCGGAACGGCTGCTGCACGAGCTGGCCCGTCCCCACCAGGTGGACCATCATGAACTGCATATCTCGGCAAGCATCGGCATTGCCACCATCAGCGATGAGGTGGAGGAGCCCGAGAAGCTGCTGCAGCGGGCGGACATGGCGATGTACAAGGCGAAGCAGCAGGGCCGTAATACCTGGGAGCTGTTCAGCAGCGACCTTGATACCAAACTGATGCGACGGCTGACGCTGCGCAACGACCTGCAGGAGGCCATCGAGCAAAACCAGCTGTATCTGGTCTACCAGCCGGTTCTTGACCGCAACGGGGCAGTTGAAGGCCTGGAAGCCCTGCTGCGCTGGAATCACCCCGAGAAAGGGCTTATCCCGCCGTCGGATTTCATTCCCATTGCCGAGGAAACCGGGCAGATCGTGCCTCTGGGGCTCTGGGTGCTGGAGCAGGCCTGCGCCGACGCCCTCGACCTGCTTGGTCAGGGCCTGCTCTCCGGCACCATGGCGGTCAACCTCTCGCCGCTGCAGTTCCACCGCCCCAACTTTCTGCCCACCCTGCGCAAGCTGCTGGAGGCGTGCAGGCTGCCCCCGGAGCATCTCGAACTGGAACTGACCGAAGGCATCCTGATGAAGGATACCGAAGGCGCCATCGACATCCTGAACGCGCTCAGCGGCCTCGGGGTGCGTACCGCCATTGATGACTTTGGCACCGGGTATTCGAGCTTTGCCTACCTGCGTGAGCTGCCTGTTGACAAGATCAAGATCGACCGCAGCTTCGTCATGGACGTCACCTCCAGCGAGAAAGACTCCGCCGTCTGCAAGGGAGTCATCACCCTGGCCCGGGAGCTGGACCTGAAAGTGGTTGCCGAGGGTGTCGAAACCGAGGCGCAGTTCCGCTACCTCAAGGCGCTGGGATGTGAAGCCTTCCAGGGCTACTGGTTTGCCTACCCGATGCGCAAGGAGGAGCTGATTGTCTGGCTCCGGGTCAGGAGGGACTGACTTCAGCCCCCAGAGTTCGGATACAGGGGCTGGCCGGGCTGACCGTGGATTCCGGGTGAGGGGATCCGTATAGTGGGGGTGGAACCAATATGGTTTCGTTTTGAAACAACAATAAGGGAGTTCCCCATGCGTACATACCCCCTCGCTGTGGCGATGGGCCTGCTGGCCCTGGCCCCGACAACCCTGCAGGCGACCGAGCTGCGATTCGCTTCCGGATATCCATCCGGCAGTATCACCAGTGACGCCCTGGATGTTTTCACCGAGCGTCTTGACGAACTGTCGGGCGGCGATCTCGGTGTCCGTGTCTATGAGCTGTCCTTGCTCAATCTCAAGGAAACCCCGTCAGGCATCCGCGATGGCATGGCTGACATGGGCGTGGTGCTGACCCCGTATTTTCCGGCGGATTACCCTCATACCAACATGGTGGCCGAGGTTTCCATGTCCATCGAACTGACGGAGGGCGGCTCAAGTCAGGCTGGCCTGGTGTATACCGGCGCCATGTCAGAGTTTATTTTCACCGAGTGTGCCGAGTGTCGTGAAGAATTTGCGGCCCAGA
>JBMCIH010000417.1:0-2883 GCA_048617055.1 Marinobacter sp.
CAGCCACGGGCGCTATCCCCCTACCCCATCAAAGTCGGCAGTTTTGGACAGGCACGCGGAGATTCCGGGTATGGAAGTCCCTTCCGGGTAAAAGTCCGTTCAGCAACTGTATTCGAACTGTGCTATTTACCTATGATCGCCACGGCGGCGCGGACAGGAAACAAACAGCCTGTTAGCTCTGCCCGGTTTGGTAGCATTGCGTCATTGCGTAACCATGGTCGTTGCAGCGGCAGCAAAGGACAGCAGAGGGAAAGCCTATGCCACAGGTCCAGAAATACCCCACAGGCTGGCGGGTACTGCATTGGGTAATGGCCCTGATGATTCTGACCCTGATACCCGTTGGTCTCTGGATGGCATCGCGTGCGGAAGCGGACCTCTGGGGGGCGCTGACGAACACGTTGTACAGTGTGCACAAAGCGGTTGGCTTCAGCGTGCTGTTGCTGGTGATCGTGCGGATCATCGTGAAAATCAGGATGAAAAGGCCGCCGTATCCGGAGACCATGCCCCGCGCACTACAAATGGCGGCCAGGAGTGTGCATAACCTCATCTACGTACTGCTGGTACTGACACCATTGTTTGGCTGGGCCGGTGTGACAGCGTTTCCGGCTCTGACCATAGCGGACGATTTCAGACTGCCGGCAATGCCTTTTGTAGAGCAGGACGAAGAGCTGGCATCGCGCCTGTTTTATATACATGGGTGGCTTGCGATAACGCTCGGTGTATTGATTGCCGGCCATATCGCGGCAGCCCTGCGCCATTTGCTGCGAAAGGATGGCGTCTTTCAACGGATGGTTTAGCCCGTATCATGGGGCGGTTTTATTCCCCTTCGCCGGATGACGTATCTCACCCGCAGTCGCACCCCGGAAAGGGGCAGGCACCAGAAGCTGGTGGCGAACGGAGCCCCATTCCTTTTTCCCGGAACGAAATGAATGGAACTTCCGACGATCATTAGATGCGATGATCTATGCTGTCATAGATACATTCCCTGCAATTGCACTTTGGTGGTGATTCCCTTTTCTGCTGCTCTTGATCAGAACACAGCAGCCATGAAGACCAGGTGACACCGCGCACGACATGGGTCGGAGCCATTGACCCCCAATGGCCGGATACTGGCACCCGGACGACAGGCAGTGCCCGGGACAGTCACTGTGTTACGACTCGGGAGAGGTCTGATGAATGTGCTGATAGTCGGCGCCGGGGTAGTAGGCGTGACCACCGCCTGGTCGCTGGCCCGGCGGGGCCACCGGGTTACCGTGGTTGAACGCCTCGACGGCGCAGCCATGGAAACCAGCCGGGCCAATGCCGGTCAGCGCTCCTATGGTTACGTATACCCATGGGCCGCGCCCGATATGGTGGTCAAGGCCCTGCAGGGTTTGTTCAGTCGTTACGGACCCTTCAAGATCACCGCGCCCTGGTCACCACACACCCTTCAGTTTCTGGCCATGACCGCCCGCTACAGCCTGAGCCAGGACCGCTACAGAAAGAGCCATGCTGCCCTGCTGGCGCTGGCGGAATACAGCCGGCACTGTTTTCTCGCGCTGGGGGAGCCTTCGGACGCGAGCTTCGACGGGCAACATGCGGGCCTGATGGAGGTAGCGCACAGCCAGGCCGCAAGCAAACTCCTGCAACAAAAGGCCCGTACCCTGGAAAAACTGGGTGTTGACCACCAGTGGCTCAGCGCCGGGGCTGTCCGGCAACAGGAGCCTGGCATGACGGGTTCCGGCCCGGTGGCGGGCGGTCTGCTGATGCCCGGCGACGGCACCGGCGACTGCCACCGCTTCAGCCGGGCGCTGGCCGCTACCTGTGAATCCCGTGGCGTGCGCTTTGAATACTGCACCGCGATCCGTGATTGGAGCCTCAACGGGGACCGCATACGGGGCGCATGGTTACAGAAGACCCGCCAGCACCAGCAGCCGGCAGACGCCCCTCAGACCCGGACTGCGCCCCACTACCTGGAAACTGACCAGGTCGTTCTCTGTGCCGGTTGCGCCTCCCGGGAGCTGGCCCGGACGCTGGACCTTAGCCTGCCCATCTATCCGGTCAAGGGCTATTCCCTCACCGGCACCCTGAAACATGCGGGCAAGGCCCCCAGGTCCACCGTGGTGGATCACGGCTACAAGGTAGCCATGACCCGCCTTGGGGAGCGGGTGCGGGTGACCGGGTTTGTGGAGCTGGCAGGCCTTGATCGCAGGGTTCCAGCCAGGCGGCTGCAGGTACTGCGCGAGGCGTTCGAGTCGCGGTTTCCCGGCGCGGCAGACCTGGAAACCGCCGATCCCTGGACCGGCTTTCGCCCCATGACCCCGGACGGCCCCCCGATACTGGGCCGTGGCCGCCAGCACAACCTGTTGCTCAATACCGGCCATGGCACCTTTGGCTGGACATTGTCGGCCGGCTGCGGGGAAATCATCGGCCAGTTAATGGACGGCGAAACGCCGGCGGTAGAGCTGAGCACTTTCAACCCCGGGCGTTTTTCCCGGTCGGCAACAGGATAACCGGCACCAGGACGGCTATCCCCTGTACCTTTACGCCACGGTTTCGGCGAGCGCAGCACTGGTCCCCGGTGTTTCCCTCTTCTGCTGCGAGGCCAAACCCGACCGGCCAGCAACCCGATACGCCAGCCGGGTAGCCAGCCGGGATTCAGAACTCCTATACTGCGAGGGGCAAAAGCTTCCCGCGATCACCAACCACGGAAACAACAATGATCAAACTCCACGGTTTTTCTTCCAGCAATTACTACAATGTCCCCAAGCTCGCCCTTCTGGAGAAGGGGATTGAGTTTGAAGAAGTGCTGTCCTACACCGGAGTCGGTCCGAAGTACAAGCCCGACTACCTGGATAAAAGCCCCCTGGGTAAAGGCACTGCGCGATCGCCGTCGCCGTCTGC
>JBMCIH010000418.1:0-2881 GCA_048617055.1 Marinobacter sp.
ACCACCAGGCCGAGGAGCCCACGATAACCAGCGCCGCCGGATGACCCAGGCTCCGTGACCGGCGCAGGTGAGGCAGGGCAAGTTCAATGGAGCGCACAGTGCCCATGATGTTGGTTTCAATATTGTGGCCAATCCGTTCACTGTCAAAATGATTCACATCAACATACTCGCACGTACCTGCGTTCAGAATGGCCATATTCAGGGTAGGGGTCTGTTCGAGTATCGGGTCGAGACGATTCAGATCCTCACGTACCGTGGTATCGGCCCGGCCCGCCCGGACGCGGTTGGGCGCGAGACTGACCAGGCGATCAAGAGCAGGCTGTCGGCGTCCGGTTACGACCAGCTTGTGGCCGTCACCGATGAGGCGCCTGGCCAATGCCTCACCAATGCCCGATGTGGCGCCGGTGAGCCAGACGGCGGAGGGCGAGGTCAGGAATCGGCTCACGAGGCATAGTTCCTGATCCAGCGGATGGCAGGGCCCAGCAACGGCAGGTTCCCGTAGAGCAGTTCTGCAGCGTCGAAATAGTCCCTGTGGAACCGGATCCGGTCGCCGGAGACAATCAGGTGGCTGAGGCCGTGAACTATCACCCGCCTGCCACCGCGTAGCCTGGGGTGCTGCAGGTGCATCACCCAGACCAGGCAGGCCTGGTCGCCGTTGACAATGACATCAAGAAAGTCGAAGTGGCAGTGGCGGACGTTGGCATAGACCTTCTCCAGATAGGTATGCAGTTCGTCAAGGCCTTCAACGGACGTGAACGGGTCGGTAAAACGGATGCCTGCGCTGTAGACCTGGTCCAGGCCGGCAATATCGCCGGCAGCCAGGGTATTGAACAGTTGCTGGAAGCGCCCGACCACACCCGGTACAGGTTGGCCTGTCGTCAGAGTGGACGCATTAGGGGTGTTCATGGGGTTCTCCGTTGTTGGTCCAGACGGCGGGCCTCGTTCCGGATGCTGTCGGGAACCGGCTTGAGGTCGTGAATAATGCCGAGTCTGGCCAACAGCCAGAGCCCGTAGTACGTAATGTCGATTTCATACCACCGGAAACCCTGCCGGACAGACTGGGGCCAGCGATGGTGATTGTTGTGCCAGCCCTCGCCAAAGGTGATCAGTGCCAGCCAGAAATTGTTACGACTGTCGTCGGGGGTATCAAAACGCCGCGAACCCCACACATGGGACAGCGAGTTGATGGAAACCGTCGCATGAAACAGCAGCACGGTGGAAATGAAGAATCCCCAGGTGAGGAGCTGCAGGCCGTTGGTGCTCAGGCCTGGGGCCCAGGCGGCCAGCGCCTCACCCAGAGCGTAGATGGCGATAGCGAAAGCGGCGGGAACCAGCGCATCGAAACGGTTGATGAATACCAGTTCCGGATAGCGCAACCAGTCCCTGACCCGGCGTTGCTGTGTGTGAAAGGCGGCGTCACAGGTAAACCAGCCCACGTGGGACCACCAGAATCCACCCTGATGGGGTGAATGCAGATCCTCCGGGTGGTCAGAGTGTTGATGGTGGTGCCGGTGGTGCGCCGCCCACCACAAAGGGCCGCGCTGGGCGGCGCTGGCCCCGAGAACGGCAAAGACGAACTGCCACCCCCGACTGGTACGGAAGGTCTTGTGGGAAAAATACCGGTGGTAAAAGCCGGTAATGGCAAACATGCGCACCGCAAAGAACGCCAGGGCGAACCCTGCGGCGAACAGGCTGACACCGGTGTAAAGCGCCAGCAGACAGCCCAGGTGAAGGGCAAGAAACGGCACCACACGGAGTAAATTGAAGCGTCGGCAGGTCGGATCAAGCTGATCCAGACCGGCGTCTGAGTCGAACCATCTGACAATGTTGATGAGCCAGGGATGAACGCTGGTCATACAGATACAACCTTCTAACTGTTGACGGGGAGCTCCGGCAGGGCGGGCGGTTAACCAACCCAGCCAGGCTGCTGTTACGCTGTCGACCTCAGTCCGGATGAGCAGGAAGACATGTTTCACACACAAAATTCACAGACGGTTATACGAAAGGTGGCGATTGTTGGTTCAGGGCTGGCAGGACTGACAGCAGCCCGCTTGCTGGCAGCCTCGGGAACCAGGGTCACCCTGTTTGAGAAGAGCCGGGGCCCGGGCGGCCGCATGGCCTCGAAACGGTTGCAGGGGCCGCCGGCCAGCTCGGTGGACATCGGTGCGCAGTATTTCACGATCCGCAACCCGGCGTTCCGGGACTTCCTGACCAACCACGCCGGCAAAGAGTGCTGGGGTAGCTGGGCCGGGCGGTTCCGCTTCCAGGATGCGGATAACGCCTGGCAGGACCTGAGGCCGGCGGAACGCTACGTGGGCATTCCCCGCATGTCGGCCATTACCCGGGCTTTGTCCTCCGGGCTGGACGTCAGGTCAGAGATCCGGATTGCAGAGCTGGAGCGGGAGCCGGGCGGCCAGTGGCGGCTCACCGACACCGGGGGTGAAACCTATGACGGCTATGACGCTGTGGTGCTGACGCCGCCACCGGCACAGACTGTGGAACTGCTCAACGACAGCGGCCTTCAACGCCTCGCCGGCGACCTGAACATCCGGATCAGCCGCATGCAGTCCTGCTGGACGGTCATGGTGCATTTTCCTGACGGCGCCGGGGCCGGGTTCGACGGCCTGATGCCCAACAGCCGCATGCTGCACTGGGCCGCCAACAACTCCAGCAAGCCGGGTCGCAAAGACCAGGGCGAGTGGTGGGTACTCCACGGCGAACCCGACTGGTGCGATGCCCGGATCAACGACAGTCCGGACAGGATTGCCCGGGAACTGCTGGACGAATTCCTGCAATTCAGTGGTGTTACCGGCGCCACTGGCGAAGTCCGGGTGCACCGCTGGCTTTATGCCCGTCCCCGGGCCAGAACCGGGCCGGGGCA
>JBMCIH010000419.1:0-2877 GCA_048617055.1 Marinobacter sp.
CCGCTGACAGCGAGGAAGCCCTCGCCGATGAACTGGTTGACGCCTGGGCCAGCGAACTGGCCTCCCGCTACGCGGTAACCGGAGGCAGGGTCCAGACCGGCCCCCGGCTGAAGCTGGCGGTGGAAGGCATAGCGACGGCAGGGGACTACGCCGCTGCCAAACAGGCCCTGTCACGACTCAACCCGGTCCGGTCGGTGGGAGCGGTGGAGGTTGCCGGCGACCGCATCGTGTTCCTGGTGGAGCATAGCGGGGAGGTCGAGCAACTGCAGCAGAACCTGGCCCTGGACGAGCGTTTTCGCGCGCTGGAGGGCCAGAGCAGGGCCAGGGACGAGAGCGATGAGGATTCCGCGGAAGAGGGGTTTCGCAAGGTTGAGCAGACGCTTGACTATCACTGGCAGCAACAGGTGGTGCAGCCCTCTGGTGCAATTGAACGCTAGGCCGGGCCGGCTACGGAAAAAAGAAGGACGCCGATAGTGCAATACTGGCAGTGGATCCCCAACGGGCTTTCATTGATACGGATGTTGCTGGTCATCCCCTTCGCCTGGGCACTGGCCAGTGGGCATTACCGCGAGGCGTTGCTGCTGTTTGTGATCGCGGCCGTCACGGATGGGCTGGACGGCTTTCTGGCGCGGTGCTGCGGCTGGAAAAGCCGGCTGGGAGCCATCCTTGATCCACTGGCGGACAAGCTGCTGATGGTAACGGCCTTCCTGGTGCTCGCGCTGACCGGTGTGGTGCCACTGTGGCTGTTCCTGCTGGTACTGGGCCGGGACCTGCTGATCGTCGGGGGCGGGTTGCTGTTTCACCGGTTCATTGGTCGCTTTGAGGTGGAACCCAGCGCTTTCGGCAAGCTCAATACCCTGGTGCAGATTCTGGCGGCGCTGGCGGTCATGCTGAACCAGGCCGGTCTTGCTCTGCCGGAACGCACCAACGAGGTGGCGGTGTGGGCGGTGGCCGTCATGGCCCTGGTCAGTGGCGGGCAGTATGTCAGTGTCTGGGGCGTGCGGGCATGGCGGGGCCGGGCTTCATGACCGGAGCGCAGATGACCCTGGGGGTGCGCCTTCGCGACGACGCCCGCTGGGCCAATTTTCACGGCGGCCGCAATGCTACGGCGGCGGGGCTGATCCGCAGTGCCTGCGGCGACCCGCAGCAGCCGTTGCTGGTGATCTGCGGTGACCAGGATACCGGCAAGAGCCATCTTCTTCAGGCCGCCTGCCATGAGTTCGAACAACAGGGCCGCAGCGCAGTCTGTTTCAGCCTGGCCGAGCTCAGGCCGCTGGGGCCGGAAGCCCTGGCCGGGGTGGAGGTGATGGCCCTGATCGCGCTCGATGATTTGCATCTGGTGGTCGGCGATCCGCTCTGGGAAGAGGCCCTGTTTCACCTTTGCAACCGGGCCCGGGATCTCGGGCACCAGATCATGATGACTCTCGCGGATACCCCCCTGAATCTGTCCTTCCGCCTGGCGGACCTCCGGTCCCGGGTTCAGGAGGGGTTGCTGGTGCAGCTGGGCACCTACCGCGACGAGGATCGTATTACCATCCTCCAGCGACGGGCCGACCAGCGGGGGCTGGTGCTCAGCGACGAAGTGGCCGGCTTCATCCTGCGCCGTTCCTCCCGTCGCCTTGGCGCACTGCTGGACATCCTGGATCAGCTCGATGAAAACTCCCTTCAGGCCCAGCGGCGGCTCACCATCCCCTTCGTGAAGTCGGTCATGGGGTGGTAAACTGCACGTTTGCACTAGGGCGGCCGGTTGTCCGCCTGTGGTTTGTCATCCAGGGAGTCCGCCATGAACGCCGAACCCGATACCTACGCTGATGTGGCCGACTGTCTGCTGGCCATCGAAGCGGAGATGCGACGCATCAAGGTATGGTCCAGTGAGCCGCCCCCGCAAAGTGCCCTGGCCAGCACCCAGCCCTTCTGCATCGATACCCTGGCGTTCACCGAGTGGCTGCAGTTCGTCTTTCTGGCCCGGATGAAGGTGATTGTGGAGCAGGGCCATCGCCTGCCCGAGGTTTCCGGTATTGCACCCATGGCAGAGGAATATTTCCGCAACCGCCCCGAGCCGGGAGAGCACCTGGTACGGCAGTTGGAAGCCATCGACCGCCTGATCAGCGATGCCTGATGGCGGTATTGCCGGACAGCTCGGGCAGCAACCGGCGACCGTCACGGAGTTCGGCGAACAGCCCGGGAAGCTCGTCGGACGATACCGGCGGACAGAAGCGGTGCCCCTGTAACAGGTGGCACCCGGATTGCCGCAGGAAACGGTCCTGTTCCTCATTTTCCACACCGGCGGAGGCGACTTTCAGGGACAGCTGGCGGGCGAGACTGATCAGGGTATGGGTGATGGCGGCGGTGTTCTCGTCCTCCGGCGCCCGGTGGATCAGGGGCGGATCAATCTTGACCTGATCGAAGGGCAGTTCCCGCAGCAGGGTCAGGGAAGACAGGCCACTGCCGAAACGGTCCAGGGTCAGTCCGATTCCAATGCTCTTGAGCTTGCGCAGCACCGATGACGTTTCGTCAACGCGGTCCGACAGAATCCGCTCGTCGATCTCCACCATCAGCAGGGCCGGGTCGAGCCCGGTGGTGGCAATGCTGCGGTGCAGTTCCTCGCTCAGTTGTGGGTGATTGTACTGGCGGGAGGACAGGTTGATGCTGATGTGAACCGGTGAACCGCTCATGGCCTGGATAGCCCGGGCCTGCAGGCAGGCATTGGTGCAGATCCACTCGCCAATGGTGTGGAGCTGCCCGCTCTGCTCCGCCACTTCCAGAAAGTCCGCCGGTGTGAGCAGCCCGCGCCGGGGGTGGTTCCAGCGCAGCAGGCTTTCCAGACCGACCACCTCACCATTGCGGGCATCCAGCACCGGCTGATAATGCAGCTCC
>JBMCIH010000420.1:0-2874 GCA_048617055.1 Marinobacter sp.
CAGGTTACCCTGGCGGTAGACCGCACCGATTTCGTAGTTGTCGGCGGTCTCCTCCTCGCGGTCGGCGGCGTTCTGGTAGTAGTCCAGCACGAACAGCTCCTTGACCTGGGTGCCGCGAACAGCCCTGGCCCAGCCACCATAAAGGTTGAGCCGATCGGCAGCGTCGAAGCTGAAGCCCAGGTTGGGGCTCAGGCCGGATTCACTGAAGTCCTGGTCCTGTGTTTCTTCCTCCAGCTCGAACCAGTCATAGCGGAAGCCGCCACTGAGCATCAGGCGGGAGGTCGCCTGGAACTCATCCTGCAGATACACGCCTGTGACATGACCGGTTTCCTCATCACTGTTGAGGCTGCCCTTGTCATGGCGATGGTCCACACCCCAGGTCAGCGTATGGGAACCCAGCGCTGAGGTGTTACGCAGGTCGGCACCGTAGCTGTCTAGGGCACCCAGGTAGGTGCCGTAGGGGCCGTCGATGTGTTCCAGGGAGGCGTCCGTGTCGTAGATGGTCAGTTCCAGATCCAGCAGTTCGTTGTCCAGTGAGTCAAAACGGTATTTACCGGTAGTGGTCTCCCGCACCATTTCCTGATCGAACACCGGGTTTCTGACACTGGGCGCCCAGTGGGGCCGGTGCTTGCGGAAGGCTTCCTCCTCGCTGCGCTCATAGCTGACGGCCAGCTTCTGCTCCTCGGTCAGCTGGCCAACCACCTTGGCAAAGCCGGTGAGCATCTGACTTTCAGTGTGAGGCTGGGTCTCACCGTCGCCGTCTTCGTAGTCGCCATGGTCGGTTTGCGCCAGAGTGGCCATGGCACTCCAGTTGTCGGTCATGCGACCGAACAGCGACGTGGAGACCTTATAGCCTTCGGTGTTGCTGAAGTAACCCGCCTTGGCCAGGGCCCCGAAATCCTCACCGGGGCGCAACAGGTCCTCCGGGTCTTTGGTAACAAAGCGGATGCTGCCACCCAGGGCGCCGGGGCCGTTGGTGGCCGCACCGGCACCGGCGCCCACGTCAACCCGTTTGAGCAGTTCCGGCTCCACCATCAGCCGGCCCTGGTGGTGGAACAGGTAGCCTGACTGGGCCGCCCCGTCCACGGTGACGTTGAGCAGGGTATCCTCCAGGCCGCGGACATAGATCTTCTGGGCGGACGGCGCCGCGCCGCCCACCGACACGCCGGGCACGTCGCTGAATATATCTTCCAGGTCATCGGCCTGATAGCGCTGGAGGCTGGTGTCATCCACCGTCGAGTCGCCCTGCCCCAGGCGGTCCGAGGTTACCTGGATCGGATCCAGAGCCACCGGTTCGCCATGGGCCAGGGGCGCGGCCAGCATCGCCAGCCACAGGGCGTTGCGCCGGAACGAACAGGAAAGAGCGGGGTTGGTAAAGCTGGACATCACGTTATTACACTCCACGTTTAATAATGATTCACATTTGGAGTGCATTCTCGATAAGGAAGGTGACAAAGTGAAACGCTTTTACATCTGTTACATTTGCGTAACAGGAAACCACATCGCCATCGTCAGGCCGCCCCCCGGCCGCTTGGCGGCCCGGATACGGCCGCCGATGGCCTCCAGGTTGCGGCGGGCCAGCGCCAGCCCCAGGCCATGGCCGGCGGGCACCCTCGCCCCGTGCCGGCCGGCGCGGAAGAACGGCCGGAAAATCGCTTCCAGCTGATCGGGGGGAACCCCTGGGCCGTCGTCCGTCACCGTCAGGGAATAGCCCTCGCCCTCAGGGGACAGTTCAATACGGACTCGCCCGCCAGCGGGGGTGTATTTGCAGGCGTTGCGGATCACGTTCTCGATGGCCTGGGCCAGTGCCCGGTGGCTGGTCTCCCGGATGCCCGCCTGTTCCGGCAGTACCGCCTCGATGCGGTGGTGGGGATATTCGTAGCGGGCATTCTCGACAATGCTGTCCACCAGGTCCGTCAGATCAAGCTCCTCCTGGTTCAGTTCCGGTTTCTCGTTTTCCAGCCAGGCCAGGGTCAGGGTGTCCTCCACCAGCGTCCGCATCAGGTCGCATTCGCGCCGGATTCTGGGCAGGAACTGGCGTGCGTCCACACCCTCCTCGGCACAGCTGACTGCCATGTCGATGCGGGTCAGGGGTGTCCGCAGTTCGTGGGAGAGATCGGCAATCAGCCGGCGCTGGGACAGGATCAGGTCACCGATGCGCTCGGCCATACCATCGAAGGTCTCTGCCAGCGCTGCCAGCTCATCGTTACGGTTGCCCAGCCGCACCCTGGCCCGGGCATCCAGGTTGCCTTCGCTGAACTGCCGGGCTGCCGCCTCCAGCTGACGGACGGGCTTCATCACATGGCGGTAGATCACCAGCGACAGCAACAGCAGTACCGCCAGCGGCAACGCTACCTTCAGAAACAGCTTCGCCTCCGGCAGCCAGGTGCCCGGCCGCATCCTCTGGGGCAGGATCACCAGAAAATGGGTGTTGCCGTCGGCGAAGGTGACTTCCATCATCGGGTTGGTCTTGAAGTAGAGGTGAATCTTCCACTCCACGTCCCGCCCGATCTGGAACCCCTCGCGGAAACGGTCGGTCAGGGTACTGCCCGCCAGCGGCCGGATATCGGAGCGTACCACCGCCGCCCAGGTGTCCTCACGGGCCTGCAGCTCTTCCAGCCACTGCGCCAGCGCCGCCTCGTCACCGGCATTGTAGAGGGCCTCGGCGGTCTCGCCCCACGAGCGGATGGTCTGCTGGTGCCGCTCGGCGATGAAGCTCATCTGCTGTTCGGTCCTGGACCCCAGGAAGGACACCGTCCAGAACAGCAGCAGGGTTCCCAGGGCCAGGGTGGCACAGAGTTTCCACAACAGTCGCCGGTTCACAGGAAACAGTAGCCCTTGCCGTGCACCGTCTGCAGCCGGTCCGCCGCCATG
>JBMCIH010000421.1:0-2869 GCA_048617055.1 Marinobacter sp.
CCGATACCGACCGCGACTTACCGGTCTTCCCGTCGGTCAAGGACTATGAAGAGATGGCCATGACCATCGAGGACAACTTCGGGCAGCTCGATGGCCTGCTGCACAACGCCGGCATTCTGGGAAGCCGCAGCCCGGTGGAGCTTTATGATCCGGAGACCTGGAACAAGGTGATGCACGTCAACGCCACCGCACCTTTCCTGCTGACCCGGGCCACCATTCCCCTGCTGCGCAAGTCCAGTGATGCCTCGGTCATTTTCACCTCCTCCGGTGTTGGCCGCCGGGCCAAGGCCTACTGGGGCGCCTACGCGGTGTCCAAGTTCGCCCTGGAAGGCCTCAGCCAGCTGCTGGCCGACGAGCTGGACGACGAGCGCCACAACATTCGTGTCAACAGCCTGAACCCGGGTGCCACCCGCACCAATATGCGGGCCCACGCCTATCCGGCTGAGAACCCGATGCAGAACCCCGCGCCGGAGCAGCTGATGCCCGTCTATCTGTACCTGATGGGCCCGGACAGCCGGGGCGTCACCGGCCAGCAGCTGAACGCTCAGGAAAAGTAATGCAGCTGACGTTCTTCACCACCAGCCACTGCGAGCTCTGTGAACTGGCGGAGCAACTGCTGGTCAACACGCCCCTGCCCCACCCTATTCCGGTGGAGGCCGTGGATATTGCTGTGTCCGAGCAGCTGGTGGCACGCTATGGCACCCGGATTCCGGTGCTGCGCCGGGAGGACACCGGCGCCGAACTGGGCTGGCCCTTCACCCGGGATGATCTGCTGGATTTCCTCGGCCCGCAGGCAGGCACGCCGTTATCCGGTCAACATCACTGAGGATTTGCTGTCATGTTAATGGTTATTTCCCCCGCCAAGAACCTGGACTACGAAAGCCCGCTGGCCACCGACAAATATTCACAGCCGCGGTTTCTGGATGAGGCCTGTGAGCTTGTCGACCAGCTCAAGACCCTGGAGCCTCACCAGATCAGCAACCTGATGGGTATCAGCGACAAGCTCGGCCAGCTCAACGCCGAGCGCTACCGCCAGTGGCATACCCCTTTCACCCCCGACAATGCCCGCCCGGCAGTGCTGGCATTCAACGGCGATGTCTATACCGGCCTCGCCGCCAGCGAATTCAGCGACCGGGAGTTCGACTTTGCCCAGAAACACCTGCGCATACTGTCCGGGCTCTATGGCATACTGCGCCCGCTGGACCTGATGCAGCCCTACCGGCTGGAGATGGGCACCCGGTTCGACAACCGGCGCGGCAAGGACCTCTACGAGTTCTGGGGGGATACCATTACCGACGCCCTGAATGAGGAGCTGCAGGCCGACGACGGCGTGCTGGTGAACCTGGCCTCCAATGAGTACTTCAGGAGTGTCCGCAAGAAAAAACTGGATGCCCGCGTCATCACTCCCCAGTTCAAGGACTGGAAGAACGGGCAGTACAAGATGATCAGCTTCTACGCCAAGAAGGCCCGGGGGCTGATGTGCCGCTACGCCATTACCCATGGCATTACCCAGGCCGATGACCTGAAGGGGTTCGACCTGGCCGGCTATCGTTTCAGTGAGGAGCAGTCCTCCGGCGATAACTGGACCTTCCTGCGCGACGAGCAATAACCCTCAACAAGACGCCGTTCCGCACCAACTGATTCCGCTGTCACCGCCCCCCGGCCGGTGATGGCAGCTGTCTGACTGAAAATTCCGACGGAGCGTTACATGAATGAAGCTCTTTTTGCCGAAATCGCCCTTTACCTCTGCCTGACCGGGCTGATTGTCTGGATGGGGTTTATTGTCTGGGACCTGGCAAAGAAGTCCAGGGCCGGCCGTTTTGGTACCATCGCCCTTTTCACCGTGCTGGGCGCCGGAGTTCTGGGATTTATCATCAAGACTGTGCTGGTTGAGGTCATGCATATCTGACCTGACGCACAGCCCTGTTCCCCCGCACGACTGTTCATCAAGCAAAACAATGCAAGGACCCGATTCCATGTGGTTTCGCAATGCCCGAGTTTTCCGCTTTACCAAGCCGTTTGATATCAGCGCGGAAGCGCTGGAAGAGAAGCTGACCGCAGACGCGTTCAGGCCCTGTGGCCCCCAGGAGACCGCCCGCCACGGCTGGGTGCCGCCGCTGGGCAAGCATGGCGAGCTGCTGGTGCACAGTGCCGGCGGTTACCACCTGGTGGCCCTGCGCAAGGAGGAGAAGGTACTGCCGGCGCCGGTGATCAGGGAAATGGTAGAGGAGAAGGCGGAAGCCATCGAGCTGGAACAGGGCCGCAAGGTCCGCAAGAAGGAGAAGGACGAGATCAGGGATGAGGTGATGCTGGAAATGCTGCCCCGGGCCTTTTCCCGTAACCGCCGTACCTATGCCTATCTTGCTCCGGCTGATGGTGTGCTGGTGGTGGACGCCGGCTCGGCCAAGCAGGCTGAGGATATTGCCTCGGCCCTGCGCCAGAGCCTGGGTTCGTTGCCGGTGCGTCCGCCGGCCCTGGAGCAGGCGCCGGCCTTTACCTTTACCGGCTGGCTGGATGAGTCCATCGATCTGCCCGCTGCCCTTGCCCTGGGTACGGAGTGCGAGCTGAAGGATCCGTCGGAGGACGGGGGTGTGGTCCGCTGCAAGGGGCTGGACCTGAAGTGCGAGGAGATCCAGAACCATCTGGCCGCTGGCATGCAGGCCACCAAACTGGCCCTGACCTGGGATGACAATGTGTCCTTCGTGCTGGATGAGGAGTTCGGCATTCGGCGGCTGAAGGTTGGTGAGACGCTGCAGGAGAAACTGGACGACGTGGATGCCGACGATGCGGCTGCGAAATTCGACGCTGCGTTTTCCCTGATGACCCTGGAGCTGTCCCGCCTGATTCCCGGGATGCTGGAGGCCATGGG
>JBMCIH010000422.1:0-2854 GCA_048617055.1 Marinobacter sp.
CCAGACCAACCTGATGGTGTACGGCCCGGGGCGCTATCAGTTTACCGATTATATGCGCATTGGCTTTCCCCTTAGCCTGGTTGTCGGTATCACCGCTGTGTTACTTATACCGCTGGTGTGGGCATTTTGAAACACCACAGCTCCCCCATTTTCGTGTTTGTTGTACCCTTTGGTTATCGTTTGTTCATTTCGATGTGATAAGGATTTCTTTATTATTAAAGGAAGTTCTTATATGATTGCACCGATCAGGGAGCGACGCAGAAAATCTGTGACTATTTCCATTTAGAAAAGGGTTCATATTTCATGGCGAATATCAACGACTACTATCAGAAGAAACAATTGCTCGAAAAGTTGTCCGAAGAGCTGAACAAGATGGAACAGGACCAGGCACTGAAGAGCGACCTTGAGTTTGAAAACAAGGTTAAAGGGCTGATGAACGAGTACAACAAGTCACCGAAGGATGTGCTGCAGATTCTCGGCGCTATCGACCCTGCCGTGGCTGGTGCCAAGGGCGAAGCCGGCGGCACCCGCGCCAAGCGCCCGCTGAAAACCTACAAGAACCCCCACACCGGGGAAGTGGTCAAGACCCGCGGTGGCAACCACAAGACGCTGAACGAGTGGCGTCAGAAGTACGGTAAGGAAGCCGTACAGGGCTGGCAGCAGAACTGAGCCCGCCCCGCCCGGGCGGCTTCACCCGCCCGGGCCCGTTCCCCTCTGCTTTTGTTTCCTGGCTGCAGTAAAATTACGCGGAATTACAGATGGCTTCAGTGCCTTTGAGCTATTGGCCCGATTAGGGGACAATTGGCTCAGTATCTTTACCCTCATAAGGACCTGTCATGCTCGCGATCATACTCTCTGGTGGTTCCGGAACCCGCCTTTGGCCGCTTTCCCGTGAGGCCTATCCCAAGCAGTTCATCCCCGTTGTTTCTGAAGAGTCCCTGCTGTCAGACACCATTTCCCGGGGCTTGACCCTGGGCGCCGATGTGCGCGTGATGGCCATTACCAATGAAGAGCACCGCTTTGTGGTGGCGGCCAACCTGCACCAGCTGGCGGAGCACCGTACCGCCGGTATTATCCTGGAGCCGGTGGGGCGCAATACCGCCCCTGCCATTGCCCTGGCGGCTCTGGCGGTGGCGGAGGAAAACCCCGACGAGCTGATGCTGGTCATGCCCTCCGACCAGGTGCTCAGGGACGAGGCGGCCTTTGCCCGCGCCGTAGCCGCCGGTGCCGACGCCGCCAGGCGGGGCAAGCTGGTCACCTTCGGCATAGTGCCCTCGTCGCCCCACACCGGCTATGGTTATATTCGCGCCGGTGCCAGCCAGGGGGACTGGTCGCCGGTGGATGCCTTCGTGGAAAAGCCGGATCTCGACACCGCCCAGCGTTATCTGGACGAAGGCGACTACTACTGGAACAGCGGCATTTTCCTGTTCTCCGCCGGCCGCTACCTGCAGGAGCTGGAAAAGTTCCAGCCAGACATCCTGGCGGCCTGCCGCAAGGCGTATCAGGCCCGCAAGGGCGATCTGGACTTCACCCGGGTGGACAAGCAGGCCTTCGCCGCCTGCCCTGACGACTCCATTGACTACGCGGTGATGGAACACACCCGCGACGCCGTGGTGGTGCCCCTGGACGCCGGCTGGAGCGATGTGGGCTCCTGGTCCACCCTGTGGGAAATCCAGCCCCAGGACGAGCATGGCAACGCCTGCCACGGGGACGTCATCCTTGAGGACGTTTCCGGCTCCTATGTGCATTCCGAAGGCCGCCTGATCGCCGCCCTGGGGGTCAGCGACCATGTCATCGTGGAAACCGACGACGTGGTGCTGGTGGCCGACCGCAACCGGGTGCAGGATGTGAAAAAACTGGTCAGCCGCCTGAAGGAACAGGGCCGCCCCGAGTACAAGCTGCACAAGAAAGTCCACCGGCCCTGGGGCACCTATGAAGGGGTGACCAGCGGCGAGCGCTTCCAGGTCAAGCGCATTACCGTCAACCCGGGGGCCTCGCTGTCGCTGCAGAAGCACCATCACCGCGCCGAGCACTGGGTGGTGGTCAAGGGCACAGCCCGGGTCCAGCGGGACGGCGAGGAACAGCTGCTGACGGAAGACCAGTCCACCTATATTCCCCTTGGCGTTACCCATCGTCTGACCAACCCCGGTGTTATCCCGCTGGAGCTGATCGAGGTACAGACCGGCAGCTACCTCGGAGAAGATGACATCGTTCGCTTTGAAGATACCTACAATCGCGTCTAGACTTGTTGCCTGAGTTGTTTTTCGGATTGGCCTCATAACCCTGCTGTTTTTCAGTGAAAATGCGACAGGGTTCCTGATATTGATACCTGAAAAACCTGGTTTTCCCGGCTTATGCCGAGAATGTGATGCGGGCGAAGGAAGGCAATGATCAAGGACCGGTACTCTCGGCCTCTTGATGAAGCGGGACACCAATGTCCTGATACCGCGAAACAGGGGTGTGTTTTATGCGACTGGGGCCGGTGCCCGCGACCGGGCGAGCAGCCAATCCGGTAGTAATTACTGATGCTGGCTGGTATCGACTGGCGGATGATCTGGCTGTTGCCCTGGCGTCTTCACCCCGTGGGCTGATCTGGGTGACCGCTGAGCGCGGCGCCGGCAAGACGGCCTGGCTGCAGGCCCTGATGCCCGCCATGCGCACCGACTTCTACCTGCTGGATCTGCGGGGCCAGCAGGAAACGGCCTCGGTGCTCGAGCAGCTGCAGGGCTATTCCAACCACCTTCAGGGCACTCTGCCCGCACTCCTGCTGGATAACCTGTCGCCGGCTGACCTGATGTCGCTGCTGGCGGAGCCAGAGCATCCGGCCCGCCAGCTGATTCCCAATTACAATGGC
>JBMCIH010000423.1:0-2854 GCA_048617055.1 Marinobacter sp.
CTGCGGCCTGCCTTATCAAACCCCGGAAAGCTTCGCCGAAACACTGGAAGCCGTTATTGAAATGTCGCCGGACAGGCTATCTGTGTTCAGTTATGCCCACCTGCCGGACCGCTTCTACCCGCAGACCCGCATTCAGGGCGATACCCTGCCCAGCCCGCAGGAGAAACTGACCATTCTCCACAACACCATCAACCGCCTGCTGGAGGCGGGTTACGAATACATCGGCATGGACCATTTTGCCAAGCCGGACGATTCCCTGTCGGTGGCCCAGAGGGAAGGGCGCCTGCACCGGAACTTCCAGGGGTACACCACCCATTCCGACTGCGACCTGGTCTCGCTGGGGGTCTCCGCCATTGGCCAGACCGACGATGCCTACTTCCAGAACAACCACGACCTGCCGGCCTGGGAACAGGCCATTGATGCCGGCCAGCTGGCCACCATCCGCGGAGTCGGCCTGACCCGGGACGACCAGATCCGCCGCTGGGTGATCGGGCAGCTGATCTGCCAGTTCCGGCTCGACCGGGAGCAGTTCCAGGCCGCTTGGGACCTGGAGTTCGACCGTTACTTTGCCGACGAACTGCGCCGGCTGTGGCCCATGGTTCAGGATGAACTGATTGCCGACGACGGGCGCATGCTGCAGGTTCAGCCTGCCGGTCGCCTGCTGATTCGCGCGATCTGCCAGATTTTCGACCTGTATCGGAAGGAAGGGGCCTCTCAGCGGTTTTCCCGGATTATCTGAGGCTGGCTCAGTCGCGTCTTCTCTCTTCGTAGCCTGACGGTTTAGGGGGTGGCACGGGGCCGCCGGGAGGCCTTTCGCCGCCCCTCCAACGCGGCGGAAGAAGCCCCCTCGCCCCGCAGCCAGACTCCCAAGCTCCCAGGCCTCAGACCGAGACTTCAGAATCCGCCAAAAACGAAAAACCCGGAAACCTGCCTCCAGGTTCCGGGTTCCGGTAAGCCTGCCTCCGGCGGCTCAGGACGCCACCTTGAACTCCGTGGCCAGGTCCTGCAGGCCGCGGGCCAGGCGGGCCTGTTCGGTAGTCACTTGGCTGATCTCCTGGGACCCGGTCAGGGTCAGGATGGCGGACTCGCTGACGCTCTCCATGCTGCTGGCCAGCTCCCGGGTTACCGTTACCTGCTGCTCCGAGGCGGTGGCAATCTGGGTGGCCATGTCCGAAATGCGGTTTACGTCCGCCAGTATCTCGGCAAAGGTCTGCTCCATATCAGCCGCCTGTGTGCTGGTCTCATCCGCCAGCTTGTGGCTGGCGGTAATGGAGCGGCTGGCGCTGTCGGTCACGGTGCGGAAATCGTTGATCATCTCCTCGATCCGGGTGGTGGAGTCGTGGGTTTGCCGTGCCAGGGCGCGGACCTCATCCGCCACCACCGCAAAGCCCCGGCCGTGCTCGCCGGCGCGGGCCGCCTCGATGGCCGCGTTCAGGGCCAGCAGGTTGGTCTGGTCCGCCACCTTGCGAATCACATCCACCACGTCGCTGATATTGCTGCTGCGGCTTTCCAGCTCCTCGATCACCTGGTTGACTTCCTGAACCGACCCGGCCAGGTCACGGATCTGCGCCACGCTCGAATGCAGTACCTGCTCGCCGTTGCGGCTCTTCATCATCGCACTGCTGGAAGCGTCGGCCACCTGCTGGGTGTTGCGGGAAATATCCCCGGAGGTGGCCGACATCTCTTCCGTGGCGGTCGCCACCTGCTCGATCTGCTGTTGCTGGTTTCTGACCTGAGCGCTGTTCTGGTTGGCGGTCGAGCTGGTTTCCTCGGTGGCTGTGGCCAGTTGTACGCTGGCCTTGTCGATCTGTACCAGGGCATCGCTGAAGCGGGCAAAGAGCGCGTTGACCGCCCGGGCGATGGTGCCGGTTTCATCTTTGCTGGTCACCGGTATCTCGCGGGTCAGGTCCTTGTTGTTCATGGCGTGTTCAACACCGGCTAGCAGCTGGCTGACCTGCCTGTGGATCGCCTGGATGATAAGCACCATCAGAAGCAGGACCACAACAACGGCCGCAGCAGCGATCACAACCGCACCGATCAGCTCCGACCGGGCCCCGGACACCGCCGCTGCTGTCAGGTTGTTTACCTCGTTGAGCATGTCTCTGGCAATGCCGTTGACGGCCTCGATGCGGCCGGTGGCCGTGGCAAACCACTCGCCCGCCTGCAGTGAGGTCATGCCGGACGGGCTGCTGAGCAGGGTATCCCGCTGCTCCTGCATCGCCCGGCTCGCGGTGGTGCGGTTAAACGTCTCGACAGCGCTGCGCACGGGGGAATCCTTCGCCAGTAAGGCGACGGCGTTCGTGAAATAGGTCTCCTGCTGACCCGCAAGCGCGGCGATACGCCCGGCTGCCGGCAGGGCGAATTCGCCGGACCGGATCAGAGACGCCCCCGCAGCCCGTTCCCTGCCGGCCATTTCGGCGGCCTCCGCCAGCATGAAATAGGCGCTGATCTGTCTTGCCAGCTCTGCATCGGTGGTACGCCGCATCATCAGAGGGATACGGTTGACCAGCTTCATGATGACGCCGGTATAGCGGCTGCCGGACTCCGCGCCGTTCACGGCACGCCGGTCAACCTCCTGGCGCAGCGTGTCAAGGCGGTCAAGTTGCTGTTCCAACTGGTCGATGCTGCCCCGCAGGGTCTGGTCAAGATCGCTCTCGGCCATCAATGCCTCGACCCCCGCCCGGTAGTCACGGAGGTTACGGTCGGTATCCTTGCGCTGGGCGTCCAGTTGCTGCCTGGCCTGTTGTTCACCTCTGGCCCCGGACTCACTGGACAGCAGCACGGCGGACCGTCCCCGCTCCTTCTGCAGGGCTTCCACCAGCCGCAATTTCTGCTCGGGCGACACCCGGGCGAA
>JBMCIH010000424.1:0-2850 GCA_048617055.1 Marinobacter sp.
ATAACCCCGTATTATCCTGCCGTCCTCCAGCAGGATCGCCGGGGTACCGGTTACGCCCACTTCACGGCCCAGCTCAAACTGCTCCTCCACCGGATTGTCGCAGCTGGCCTCTTCGATGCTCTCGCCGGCCTTGGCCCGATCCATGGCATCCTCACGGTCTTCAGCGCACCACACCGACTCGTACTTGGTAAAAGACGGGGTACCCGGGCCGGAACGGGGAAACGCAAAGTAGTTCACCGTGATGCCTAACTCATTGATCCGGTCCATCTCATCATGAAGCTTGCGGCAGTACGGGCAGTCGATATCGGTAAACACATCGACCTCCGCCTTCTGCTCACCCCTGGCCGGATAGGTAATCAGCCCGTCATCGCCGAAGGCCGCCATGATTTCGGCACGTTCACCGGATCGGGCCTGCTCGGTGACATTGACCACCCCCTGATCGGTCAACTGGAGGAGTTCCCCGGCGAGGATGTACTCACCGTCCTCGGTGGCGTAGATCATCTCACGGTTGTTGGTACGCACCTCGTAAAGGCCGGGAACCTCGGATTCCTTCACGCCGTTGACCTTCAGCCCGGGCACGGTGTCGTTCAGTCGCTTGGTAATGGTTTCCTCGGCGGTGTCTGCCGCGGCGTGGGGCGCGGCAAAAAGGCCCAGCATCAGGGCCGTGGCCAGACCGGCAGCCGGACCGCGGAGGAAACGGGGTAACAGTTGACTCATGGATAAACCTGCTTGTACGTGAATGGAGATGGATCGGGGCTTCGGTCGCCCAGTAAATCAGAGCCTTGCCACCGGGGCAACGGCGCACTGCGTGGATTGTGACTGAGCCGGGGTGAAAAAGTTCAGCCCCGGGGGTGATGGGTGTGATGCAGGTCCTGCAGGCGCTGGCGCGCCACGTGGGTATAGATCTGGGTGGTGGACAGATCGGCATGGCCCAGCAGCATCTGCACCACCCGCAGGTCCGCCCCGTGATTGAGCAGATGGGTGGCGAAGGCATGTCGCAGCGTATGGGGAGACAATTTCTTGCGGATACCGGCGCGGCGGGCATAGTGGCGGATCCGGTACCAGAACGCCTGGCGGCTCATGGCCGTGCCGCGGTTGCCGGGAAACAGGTCATCCGACACCCGGCCCCGGAGCAACTCGCCCCGGGCCTCGTTCATGTAGCGTAACAGCCAGTCCACCGCCTCTTCCCCCATGGGAATCAGGCGCTCCTTGTCACCCTTGCCCGTAACCCGTATTACACCCTGGCGCAGGTTCACCTGGTCCACCCGCAGCGAGACCAGCTCAGTGACCCGCAGCCCGCAGCCGTAGAGTATTTCGAGCATGGCCCGGTCCCGCAGCTCCAGGCGCTCATCCTGAACCCGATCCCCCAGCGGTTCATCCAGCAGGGCCTCCACATCCGCCTCGGACAGGGTATCCGGCAGGCGGCGGGCCAGACGGGGGCTCTCGATGCGCAGGGTGGGGTCTTCGGCTACCAGCTGTTCCCGCAACAGGTAGCGGTAGAAGCGCCGCACGCCGGACAGGCGGCGGGCGGCAGTGGCGTTCTTGTGGCCCGCCACGAACGAGGCGGCTATCCAGTCCAGCAGCTGCTGCCGCCCGGCGCAGACCAGTTCCGGGGCACCTGGGCGGTCCGCCAGCCAGAGGGACAGCTGGCGCAGGTCACTGCCATAGGCGGCCCGGGTTTTCTCACCCAGCCCGTCTTCCAGCCATAGGGCGTCGAGGAAACGCTGAATCAGCCCCTCGTCCGCCGCCCGTATTCTTTGCCTACCCGCTGTGCCCATAGCACCTGTGCTCCCGGATCTGCCTGGCCTGAACGCAAAAAAGGGCAGCCGAAGCCGCCCTTTTCAGGACCGGCAGCCGGAGTGGAACTCCGCCTGCCGTCATCATGGCTGGCTGGAATTCAGCCCAGCTTTTCCTTGATCCGAGCGGCCTTGCCGGACAGATCGCGGAGGTAGTACAGCTTGGCCTGACGCACGTCGCCGCGACGCTTCACGGAGATGCTGTCAATCAGGCGGGAAAACGTCTGGAAAGTACGCTCCACGCCCACACCGTAGGACACCTTGCGCACAGTGAAGGAGGAGTTCAGCCCCCGGTTACGCTTGCCGATCACCACGCCTTCGAAAGCCTGCAGACGCTCGCGGTTGCCTTCGGTTACCCGAACCTGAACAACCACGGTGTCGCCCGGTGCAAACTCGGGAACTTCCCTGGCCATCTGCTCTGCTTCGATCTGACTGATGATGTCGTTTTTACCACTCATCGTAATGTGCTCCTGATACCCAATCTCATAATGCCCTGATTCAATCAGAGGCACCCGGTTCGTTTAAAATCTCGTCCAGCAGCTCACGCTCTTCGCCTGTCAGCACCCGCTGCTCCAGCAGGTCGGGGCGTCGCTCCCGGGTCCGCCTCAGCGACTCCTTCAGCCGCCAGCGCCGGATCTGTTCGTGGTGACCGCCTAGCAACACATCCGGTACCGCCTGGCCCTCGTAAACCTCGGGCCGGGTGTAGTGCGGACAATCCAGCAGGCCGTCAGCAAAGGAATCCTGCTCCGCTGACTGCGCATGACCCAGCGCTCCGGGGATGAGGCGTGTAACCGCATCAATGACGGCCATGGCCGCCAACTCGCCACCGGAAAGGACAAAGTCCCCCAGTGACACTTCCCGATCGACTTCCGTCGAGATCAGGCGTTCGTCCACACCCTCGTAGCGACCCGCCACAAGGATCAGACTGTCCTGTGCAGCCAGTGATTCCACCACCTGCTGCGTCAGTCTTTCGCCCTGGGGCGACAGATAGACCACACTGGCCCTTCCCGGTGCTTCCTCACGCGCGGCGTGAATCGCATCCCGCAGGGGCTGG
>JBMCIH010000425.1:0-2847 GCA_048617055.1 Marinobacter sp.
CCTCCATCACATCCACGATCCGGTTGTAGTAGGGCGAGGGCAGCATCCGGTCGTTGTCGTCGAATTCGGTAAACGCCTTGGGCACCGACGACTGGTTGGGGATGGTGATCATGCGCATCCAGCGCCCCAGTACCCGTAACTGATTCACCGCATTGAACGACTGGGAGCCGCCGCACACGTGCATCACCGCCAGGGTCTTGCCCTGGGTGGGGCGCATGCCGCCGATGGACAGGGGTATCCAGTCGATCTGAGTCTTCATGATGCCGGTCATGGCGCCGTGGCGCTCCGGTGAGCACCACACCATGCCCTCCGACCATTCCGCCAGCTGCCGTAGTTCCCGAACCTTGGGATGGGAGGCATCCTCGGCGTCCGCCAGGGGCAGACCTCGCGGGTTGAACACGCGGGTCTCGGCGCCCATGGCCTCGAGCAGGCGGGCGGCTTCCTCCACCACCAGGCGGCTGAAGGATCGCTCCCGGAGCGAACCTTAGAGCAGCAGTATTCGTGGGCGATGACTGGCGGACGTCGCGGCCGATAACCGGTCCTTGTCAGGTGCGGCGAACTGTGCGGGGTCGATGTTGGGGAAATCGTCACTGTTCATACGCGTTGTCATGGTTCCTTTCGGTTTCAAGGGTGGGCCTGCTCCGGAAGACGTACGGCTGGGCAAAAGGTTGCACTTCCAGGCCGGATTTTCTGCTTTACGAACCCGGAGGAAGCGTCTAGTATTCGGAAAACGAGATATCCTTTATTAGCTATATATGGGTAATCGAATATGAAGCGCCGGGTTTTGTTCGTCTGCACTGCCAACAGCGCCCGCTCCCTGATGGCCGAGGCCATTCTCAGGAATATGGCGGGGGACCATTTCGAAGTCGCCAGTGCCGGTACCGAACCCGGCAAGGCTCATCCCATGGCGCTCCAGGTGTTACAGGAAGCGGATATCCCGACGGAGGGGCTGCACAGCAAGCCGCTGTCGGAGCTGGAGGATCAGCCATGGGACTATGTTATCACCCTGTGCAGCAAGGCCGCCCGGGAATGTGGCAGTGTCTGCCAGCCCGCCCAGCAGATAGCCTGGGACTTTCCTGACCCGGTGCCGGGCGGCCGACACGCCCTGTTTGCCCTGACGCTCAAGGAGCTTCGCGAGCGCCTCAGCCTGTTTACCCTGGTCCACCGGAAAGAGGTCAGCCGGCAGCCGGCGGACTACGACCCGGTTGCGGTGTTCAAGGCGCTGGGGGATGAACTGCGGCTGGCCACCCTGCTGCTGATCCGGGAGCAGAAGAAGCTCTGCGTGTCCGAGCTGATCGCTGCACTGGAGGTCTCACAACCCAAGGTCAGCCGCCATCTGGCGACCCTTCGGGACGCCGGGTTGCTGGACGCGGACCGGCAGGGACAGTGGATCTACTACCAGTTGCACCCCCAACTGCCACACTGGCTTCTTAGGATTCTGGATGAGACGGCAGACGGCAATCAGGGTCTGATTAAGGACGGGTTGCAGCGTCTTGCTGCCATGCCGGACCGGCCGGCGGTCCGGTTGGCCTGACGATTTTTCTTCAAAACGTTTACGCATCACCAGGAGAGCACCAATGAGCAAGATCAAGGTAGGCATCAACGGTTTCGGCCGGATGGGGCGCCTCGCCCTCCGTGCGGCCTGGGAGTGGCCGGATATGGAGTTTGTGGCCATCAACGACCCGGGCGGCGATGCCGCGACCCTCGCGCATCTGCTGAACTTCGACAGTGTGCACGGTACCTGGAGCCACCAGGCCGGAGCCGATGGTAACGATATGGTCATCGGGGATCAGCGCATCCGGGTGACCCGCAACAAGGCCATCGGTGAAACCGACTGGTCCGGTTGTGATCTGGTGATTGAGGCCAGCGGCGTCAACAAGAAAGTGGCCGTGCTGCAGGCGTACCTGGACCAGGGCGTGAAGCGCGTGGTGGTGACGGCCCCGGTGAAGGAAGCGGGCGCGAAAAACATCGTTATGGGCGTCAACGAAAACATCTTTGAGCCGGCGGAAGATCGCATCGTTACCGCTGCCTCCTGCACCACCAACTGCCTGGCACCGGTGGTGAAGGTGATCCACGAAAAGCTCGGCATCAGACACGGTTCCATCACCACCATCCACAGCCTGACCAACACCCAGACCATCCTTGATGCGCCCCACAAGGACCTGCGCCGGGCCCGGGCCTGTGGCAGTTCGCTGATCCCCACCAGCACCGGTTCCGCAACCGCAATTATCGAAATCTTCCCGGAGCTGAAAAGCCGGCTGGATGGCCACGCGGTGCGGATTCCGCTGATCAACGCCTCGCTGACCGACTGCGTGTTCGAGGTGGAAACCCCCACCGACAAGGACACGGTCAACCGGTTGTTGAAAGAAGCCGCCGAGGGCGACTTGAAAGATATTCTGGGTTATGAAGAACGGCCGCTCGTTTCCATCGACTACAAGACCGACCCGCGCTCCTCCATCGTCGATGCCTTGTCTACCCTGGTGGTCAACGGCACCCATGTGAAGATCTACGCCTGGTATGACAACGAATGGGGCTACGCCAACCGCACCGTGGAACTGGCGCGTAAGGTGGGGCTTGCCTGATATGACGCCTGCCATCCGCCAGTATCTGGTCATTACCGGCAACTACTGGGCCTTCACCCTGACCGACGGGGCCTTGCGGATGCTGGTGGTGCTACATTTCCACCAGCTGGGTTACTCGCCGCTGGAAATTGCCCTGTTGTTCATCTTCTACGAGTTCTTCGGGGTGGTGACCAACCTGGTGGGCGGTTACCTGGGGGCCCGCTGGGGGCTGAACCGCACCATGAACATCGGGCTGTTCCTGCAGATCGCCGCTCTGGCGATGCTG
>JBMCIH010000426.1:0-2846 GCA_048617055.1 Marinobacter sp.
TGAGAATACCGGCAGAAATGCCCCCCAGGAACAGCCCGGTGATGGACTCCTGGGCGATGATGCCGTAGAGGATCATGATGATGGACGGCGGGATCAGCGCGCCGATGGTGCCGGCCACTGCCACGGTACCGGTGGCCAGTTCGGGGTTGTAGCGGTACTTCACCATCTCCGGTACGGCAATCCGGCCCATGGCCGCCGAGCATGCCACCGACGAGCCGGACACCGCGGCGAAACCGGCGGAGCCGAAAATGGCGGCGATGGCGAGCCCCCCGGGAATGCCCGACAGCCACATGCGTGCCGCCCGGAACATGCCCTGGGTCAGCTGGGTGTGGTAGCAGATAAAACCCAGCAGCAGGAACATGGGCACCGAACTGAGCACCCAGTTGGCGGCAAACTGGTAGGGGATTATGCCCAGCGAGCCCCAGGCCACATTAAAGCCCATCAGGTACCAGAGACCACCGAAGGACACCCCGATCAGGGTGACACCAATGGGAATACGCAGGGCGATCAGGAAAATGATCAGGCCAAGACCGGTGAGGCCAATCTGCACATCACTCATTATTATTGTTCCTCATCCGGTTTGGGGGTCACCAGTTCGTCCACCTTGGCCCGCTCGGTTTCCAGGCCACTCTCTCCAGGCAGAAAACTGTTGATGAGTTTGTACAGCACCACCAGGGTCATCAGTCCGGCGCCCAGAGGCAGCATGTAATAGGTCACCCAGATGGGTATGTCCGCATTGCCCTGCACCACGGAGGCCCCCATAGAAAACTTCTTCTGGGCCTCGCCAAAGGTACGCAACGCCAGGAAGCTGAAGACTACCAGTGAACACAGCATTGCCAGGCGTTCCAGGTTGTTGCGCAGCCACGCCGGCATGTGCTCGGTAATCACCTCCACGGAAATGTGCGCGTCCTTCTGCTCGGCGAATGCCAGCGGGATAAAGGCCGCAATGGACATGTAGTAGTAGGAAACAATGGTGATGGTGCCCGGGATGGGCTTGTTGAAGATATAACGACCTGCCACATCAAAGGTGATGTGGAACATCATCAGGGCGATGGCAAGCCCCCCGATAATGGAGATCACGTTGGTGATCCTTGACAGAAACCGACCGATTGCATACATCGTGCGACCTCCTCACCCCTGAAGGGCTGATTGTTATTGTATGGCTGCGAACGGCGGCATGAGGACAGCCTGTTGCAGGCTGCCCTCACGGTTATCAAAGCCGCTCGATGATGGTCACGTTGGCCATGCCGCCACCCTCACACATGGTCTGCAGGCCGTATCGGCCACCACGATCGTGGAGAGCGTGGACCAGAGTGGTCATCAGCTTGGTGCCGGAGGCGCCCAGCGGGTGACCCAGGGCAATGGCGCCGCCGTTAACGTTCATGCGCTCGGGATCGGCACCGGTCACCTGCAGCCAGGCCAGAGGCACCGGGGCAAAGGCCTCGTTCACTTCGAACAGGTCGATGTCATTGATGTTCATGCCGGTTTTCTTGAGGGCGGCCTGGGTGGCCGGCAGCGGCGCTTCCAGCATGATCACGGGATCGTGGCCGATTACGCTCATATGGTGGATGCGGGCCAGGGGTTCGACACCCAGGGCCTTAAGGCCCTTCTCGCTGACAATCATCACGCCGGTGGCCCCGTCACAGATCTGGCTGGCCACGGACGCGCTGATGTAACCGCCTTCCTGCAGCGGCTTGACGGAGGCGATGCCTTCCAGGGTGGCGTCGAAACGGATGCCCTCGTCCACCAGGTGCATCTCATCCTGCAGGCCACCCTCTGCGGTGTTCACCGGCACCGGCACGATTTCCTTTTTGAACCTGCCGGCCTCGGTGGCGGCAATGGCGCGCTGGTGGCTTTCCAGGGCGAACCGGTGCAGATCCTCCCGGCTGAAGCCGTATTTCTTCGCCATCATTTCCGCGCCCATGAACTGGCTGAACTCGGGCACATCCGGATAGCGCTCGCGGATCGACGGGCCCATATAGTGTTCGGCCATGTTGGCCTTCTGGGCCAGGAACAGGCTGGACCCCATGGGGGTGCGGGTCATGCTCTCGACCCCGGCGGCGATCACCACATCCTGGGTGCCGGACATGACCGCCTGCGCCGCAAAATGAATGGCCTGCTGGGAGCTGCCGCACTGGCGGTCAACGGAGGTGCCGGGCACAGACTCCGGCAGCTTCGAGGCCAGCACCGCATTACGGGCGACGTTGGTAGACTGCTCCCCCACCTGCATCACACACCCCATGATGACGTCGTCGATCAGCTGGGGGTCGGCATCGATGCGGTCCACCAGATCGTTCAGTACCAGACCGGCCAGATCCGTGGAGTGCCAGCCGGACAGGCGGCCACCCCGGCGGCCGCCGGCGGTGCGGCTTGCGGCTACGATATATGCTTCTGCCATGTTCAGTTCCTCGTTGCGGCCGCCTTGCGGCGCGTAGATTCAGTTTGAGTCCGGCCCATGCAGTGAGCCGGATTGTGCCGGAGAGCGTGGTGCCATTCTTGCGTCCACACACTTCCCCGGCGTCGTCGGAAGCGACGATATCAGCGGGGCGCCATGCGGATGGCGCCGTCCAGACGGACGCTCTCGCCATTGAAGTAGCCGTTGGTCACCATCAGCTCCACCAGGGATGCAATCTCGTCCGGCTCCCCCAGGCGCTTGGGGAAGGGCACGGAAGCCGCCAGCGCTTCTTTGACGTTATCCGGCAGGCCGTTCATCTGTGGCGTGTTGATCAGCCCCGGCATGATGGTATTGACCCGCACGCCCTCACCCATCAGGTCCCTGGCCATGGGCAGTGTCATGCCGACCACACCCGCCTTGGAGGCGGAATAGGCAGCCTGTCCGATCTGGC
>JBMCIH010000427.1:0-2838 GCA_048617055.1 Marinobacter sp.
CCTGGACCAGGTGATCGACCGCCTGGATGCCACCCGCCGCCGGCACCACCAGGCGGGCCCGGACGCCATGAAGAAGCTGGTGGTGGCCCCCACCAGCCTGATCCATTCCAGCTCCCCGGAAGGCCTCAGGGCCCAGGCACAGTGGGCGAGGAGCCACGGCCTGCGGTTACATTCCCACCTGCTGGAAGTGACCGCTGACGAGTTCCAGTCCCGCCGCAAGTACGGCCTGAGCGCCATTGACTATGCCGAGTCCTGCGACTGGCTGGGCCCGGATGTCTGGTATGCCCACCTGGTGCACAGTAACCACCACGCCATCGATCGCCTGGCGGCCACCGGCACCGGCATCGCCCACTGCCCCACTTCCAACTGCCGGCTCGGCAGCGGCATTGCGCCGGTGGTGGATATGGCCAGGGCCGGTGTGCCGGTATCGCTGGCGGTGGACGGCTCCGCCTCGGCGGAATCCGGCTCCATGCTGCAGGAGCTCAACCTGGCCTGGCTGATCCACCGGGCGGTCCATGGCCCGGAGGCCACCACCCTGGAACAGGTACTGGACTGGGCCAGCCGTGGCGGCGCAGAACTGCTCGGGCTGGACGATACCGGCAGCCTGCAGGTTGGCAAACAGGCAGACCTGGTGCTCTACAACATTGACGAGCCCCGGTTCGCGGGGGTGCACAGCCCGCTGATGGCACCGCTGATGTGTGGCGAGCCCGTGCATGTACGGGACAGCTTCGTGCAGGGAAGACGGGTCGTGGACCAGGGCGAGATCCCGGGCGTGGATACCGCCGAGCTGACCCGCCAGGTTCAGCAGGGTGTCGCCAGCCTGCTGGCCGGCGCCTGAAAAAGCGGGCCGGCAGGTGTCTCCTGCCGGCCCGGTAGAGGCTTGAACGGAGGCTTATTCAGGCAGGTTCGCGGTCATGCCTTCCACGTACCAGTCCATGCCGGCGAGTTCCTCGTTGGTCATGGTTTCCCCTTCCTTCACACGCAGCTCACCGGACTGGTCCTTCAGGGGACCGGTGAAGGGATGGAACTCGCCACTGTCGATGGACTCGATCACCGAGTCCACCCTGGCCCGCTGTTCCTCCGTCAGGCGGTCGCTGATGCCGACGATCTGGATCACATCGTCGGAAATGCCCCCCCAGTAGTCGCCGGACTCCCAGGTGCCGTCCATCACGTCCTGCACCGTATCGATATAGTACGGCGCCCAGTCATTGACCACGGACAGCAGGTGGGCGTCGCCACCAAACTCACGCATGTCGGAGGCCTGGCCCACGCCCCAGTTGTCGCGCTTGTCGGCGGCCATCAGCGGCGCCGGGCTGTCGGTATGCTGGACAATCACATCAGCGCCCTGGTCCATCAGGGAGTTGGCGGCGTCCGCCTCTTTGGCCGGGTCAAACCAGGTGTTGACCCACACCACCTTGAGCTCGATGTCCGGGTTTACTTCCTTCGCCCCCAGGTAAACCGCATTGATGTCACGGATCACTTCCGGAATCGGGAAGGACGCGATATACCCCAGGGTATCGGATTCAGTCACCAGCCCGGCGGCAACCCCGGTGACGTAGCGGCCTTCATAGGTGACCGACAGGTAGGTGCCCAGATTGTCCGCCCGCTTGTAGCCGGTGGCATGCAGGAAGGTGGTATCCGGGAACTGCTCCGCCACCCGCGCCGTGGGGTTCATGAACCCGAACGAGGTGGTGAAGATCACATCATTGCCAGCCTGGGCCAGCCGCCGGATGGTGCGCTCCGCATCGGCACCCTCACTGACGTTTTCCACGTAGGTGGTCTTTACCTTGTCACCAAAGTGTTCCTCCAGGGCCAGGCGGCCGAGATCATGCTGGTAGCTCCAGCCATGGTCGCCGATGGGCCCGACATACACGAAGCCGACTTTCATCGGATCTTCCGCCATGGCGGACACGGGCAGGGTGAGTGCGGCAGCAAGTGCCAGGCTGCGTTTAAGGCTCATCGATACTTCTCCTGAACGGTTTGGTCGTTATGTTGTTTCCGCCGGGACGGATCACAAATTAACGGCAGCAAAAAACTGGCCAAGTGTTCAGGAATTTCAACTGACTGTTATCAGTAGACTTTATCAAATGACGTCCCATGAAGCGCCAAGCACAGGCACCAATCTGGCGCACGGATACACAGCATCAGACAGCCTGAATGATCTGGGCCAGACTGTCCCTCACCTTCCCTGCAATTGCCTTCAGCTCGTCATTGTCGATGGCGGTCATGGACTCCACCGGATCAATAGCGCTGACCTCCACGCCATCCGGAACTTCCCGAAGAATCACATTGCAGGGCAGCATGGCACCGACTTTCGGCTCCACACCAATGGCCTCCCAGGCCAAGGCAGGATTACAGGCGCCCAGAATCCGATAGCCTGACATCTCCTTGTCCAGCTTCTTCTTCATGGTAGCCTTCACGTCAATTTCCGTCAGCACGCCAAAGCCCTTGTCAGCCAGAGCCTTGCGGGTGCGTTCATCGACGGCTTCAAAATCTGTGTCCGGTATGGTGCGGTCCAGGGTGTAAGTCATACTAACCTCCTCGTTTGCACGGTGACGGGGAACCATCAGAAAAACCTGATCTCCATAGTGCCCCCCTGTTACAGCAAACGCAAAATCCCGCCAACTGCGTCACGTTGTTCGTTCCAGCACCAGTACCACGACGGTCAACGCTGAAGAAACGCCCTCATCGCATTGGGGGCGTTTTCAGTTTTACCCAACTCTGTCGCCAGGCCCATTTCCAGGCCATAACCCTCCAGCACACCCATTTCCTCTACATCGGCCAGGCTCTTTCTGGCCATCTGGACCGCTGCCGGGTCTTTTTCCGCAATCTCCCGGG
>JBMCIH010000428.1:0-2833 GCA_048617055.1 Marinobacter sp.
TGACCACCGCCGCCGGCTGGAAGTCATCCATGGAGCTGAAGCTCAGCTCGACACCCATCTGGGAGTCGTCGTCGGACAGCCTGTTGTCGACTTTCAGCTTCAGCCTGGGGTTCATGCGCCGCATGACGTCGTCGAAATTGTCCCGGTCGATCTGGATGAACCGCCGGTCTTTCAGCGGCTTGGGAGCCTCACTGTTGTTGCCTGAGAAATCCCCCATGACGCCGACGACAAAGGGCAGTTCCTTCTTGACCATTGCCCCTTCGGTTTCAACATCGTAGGTAATGTGTACCCGGGGCTTCCGGACCCTGGATAGTTTGTCGTGAATGCTGTCCATGTCTCTGTCTCCTGTAGCGCTTCACTGGTTCAGGGAGCGGGAGGGTTTTCCGGCGCTCCTAAGGTGCCGCTGTTACTCCCGCGGCTCGGGGGCCGGCACTCCCGTCAGACGGTAGAACCCGTCACGGGCTCCGTTGTCGTCAATCAGTTCCTGCATCAGCTCCGGCAACGTCATGTCGCTCCAGCGCACGGCCTGGCGAATGGCATAGGACACCGGAGAATGGGGTTCGGTCTTGAGGAAGAAGTCCGACAGCCGGCGCAGTTCCGCCAGCGCCTCGGTGCGGCTGTCGATCGCCGCCTGCACCGGGTCCACCTTGCGGCGCGGGGCCGGCGTGTCACCACCTTCGTCCAGGATTTCGGGTTCGGCATCCGTGCCCTGCCCGAAGGTGTCCCGGGGTGCATGATGGCGGGCCCACTCGTCGATCCGGGCACCGGCGTGGTGGGCCAGAACCGAGAGGCAGCGGTCCAGGGCGTGGCGGATATTGGTGGTCGGCTGGGGCTCGCCCATGACCTCGTCCATGACCTCGGCAAGTTCGGCAAAGGCCTGCTGGGCCGCGAGGATAGCTTCACGGGTGGAGGCAAGGTCTTCCACCGGGGTGCTGGCCACTGCCGCCTGCAACTGTTCGGGGGAGGCCGCGCCGGTTTTGATTCGGTTAAGGGCCCGGTCTTCGTCCAGCCGGCCCACCTCCGCCGCCTGTTCGGCGTGCCAGGTGGCATAGGCGCCGCCGTCGTCGGCCTGGAACAGGGGCACCGACAGGATCGGCTGGATCAAAGTGCCTTCGGTATCCAGCCCGTTCAGTCCCACCAGGGGTGCGATCCGCGTGGCCGGGCCCTCTTCGTCGGGTGCGGGGTGGAGATTGTCCCAGTGATTGAGCAGCAGTTCCCGGGCCAGCGTGAAGCCGTCCGCCAGCCCCAGGAACCCGTGTTCGCGGCACAGGGCCTCGATCAGCCAGGCGGTGTATTCCAGGTCCTTGGTGCGCTTGGTCAGCAGTACCGGAATTTCCCGGGCCATCTGCCGCCACTGGGGCACATGGACCAGCTCGTCGTCCGCCAGCACCTGGCGCTCAAGTGCACGGGCCTGGCTGCGCAGATCCTTCAGGGTAAAATAGGGAGAGTCCGGGGATGCGTCCTCGCGGGTGTCATCGCCACAGGGAAGATCCTGGGAGATGTCGGCCAGCAGGGCGGGAATATCCAGAAGATAGGCGGTCTGATCCGTCATGAGGCTTCCTGCACTCGTCTTCGTTGGTCCGTCAATCGTGTTCCGTCACGGTAACCTGAGTTTCATGGGGATCGTCTGATCCTCCCCTCCGGTTACTCGCTCCGGACTATAACAATCTTCCGAAAGTTTAATAATAATACAGGTGATGTTGTCACCACATCTGCCAACCAGCAGGGAATGCATGATTGCCTGGCTGACCTCGTGGATCGGGCCGCCGCTCAGGAAGTCCCTGATCTCGGCGCAGCCCAGCTCCTTGCTGACACCATCACTGCACAACATGAAACGATCGCCGCCGTGCACTGACCCGGACCGATAATCCAGCGCCAGGCCGTCTTCCACCCCCAGGGCCCGGGTAATCACATGAGCCAGCGGGTGGCGCTCCGCTTCGTGCTCATCCAGGAGTCCCTGTTCCACCATGTCAGCCACCTGGCTGTGGTCCCGGGAAAGCTGGATGATTTCATTGTTCCGGAGCAGGTAGCAGCGGCTGTCCCCGGCCCAGAACAGGTGGTAGACGCCCCGGTCAACCAGCAGGGCCACCACGGTCGAGCCCAGGGTCTGACCCGCCAGCTGCTCGCGGCCATACTGGCGGATACGCTGGTTGGCCCGCTGTATGGCCTGCTCCAGTTCAACCTTACCCAGCATACCGTCATATCGTCCCCGCGCACTGGTAACCGTGTCACAGATCAGCTGACTGGCAACATCGCCGGCGCGATACCCGCCCATGCCATCCGCCACCACCCACAGGCCGCTGTCCGCGAACTCGACGAAGGCGTCTTCGTTGTGGTCACGGACCGCACCCCGGTGGGTAAAGGCCACGGATTCCGCCCGCATGGTGTCACTGCTCCTCAAGTTCAGCCTGTTGCCAGCCATGATTCTGCCATTGTCCCACCATCATTGCAGCAAACTGCCCCACTTTGGGCAGACCGTCGGTCAGCAGCGTGGACGGCTCCACGAAGGCCGAGCCCTGGGTCCACCAGACCGCCAGGCCATTCTGCCGCCGCAGCAGCGCGTCCAGCCACTCCGCTTCCCGCGCCGCCCCGGGGATCATCAGGTTGCCTTCGGTCAGTGGCCAGGTCAGGCGGGCACTGTCGGACACCGGCAGCTCCAACTCCGTGAGCTTCTGGCGCCAGGGGTCCTCTTCCCAGCCCTCGTCCAGCACCGCCAGGATGCAGTCTTCCATGGCGGCCGCCCAGTCCGGCTGTCGCCAGGCGTCCATGGCTGTCCCCGTGTAGTCGGCCACGGCCAGGAACGGGAAGTGCCGCCCTACCCGGTCCACGGAGG
>JBMCIH010000429.1:0-2832 GCA_048617055.1 Marinobacter sp.
CGATACCCTCCTGCAACAGGCTCTGGCCGTCCGAGCCGCCGCTCACGGCGGATTCGTCACCCGGCGCTGCGATTGCCGGGAGGATAACCATCAGCAACGGGCCAATCAGGGAAAGCAAAAGCGGACGCGGCAAACAGATCTCCCGGCTCAGCACAGATCAACAGAGATAAACGCTGGCGGGAGTATAGCAGGGCGGGAGACGGACCCAAGAGTCAAAGTCCGGGAATCAGGCATGGGCGGAAATCAGCCACCGGGGCCAGTGAATGCACCGGCAAACCCGCTCAAAGGTTCAGGGGCGACCTCCCGGATTGCCCCCGGCGCCCGGCCGGTCATCGGGTGCACCTCCGGGCCCGGGGCGATCATTCTCTCCCCGGCCCGGAGGTTCGGCCGGCGGAAATTCCGGCGCTTTGCCCGGGCCACCGGAGGATCGCTCCTCCCGACGCCCCCTGGCTTCCTCCGAGATCTCGCGGCCAAGGCCGCGCCCCTGCTCCCGCAGGTCACCGGCGCGACCGGGGCGCTGGCCATTACTGTCCGGCAGCTTGCCGGCCGACGGCTCCGGCAGCTGCAGTTCCTGGATCATGCCGTCCGTCAGCTCTTCTTCATCAACCACCATGCGCATGGTGACGTCCAGGTCATCCCCGCTCTGCGCAAGCGCGACGCCGGGCAACATACACACAACAAGCGTGAGCGAGGACAGCAGCGGAGGTATTCGGCGGATCATGGTCATGAGGAAGGCTCCCTGTCTGTCTCCCCAACGCCGGGGATGGGTGCCCGGAAGGTCTTGCTGTTGCGGCCATCGTCCAGGTGAGCGACGATTTCGCCCGCCTCCGGATAGGCAATACGCAGCGGCAGGGCAATCACATTGTCCCCCGGTTTCAGGTCCACCTGCCAGGTCAGCTTGTGATGCCCGGGGAACCGGGCCAGCTCCACATGGGGAGGCAGCTCCAGCGTCAGGCTGACATCATCCAGTTGCGAGCGAGAGGTGAAGGCCAGCCTGACCGTCTGTTCCCGGGGCCCTGGGGCCACCAGGCTCTGATCAGCTTCATCGGTGGACGCCTGCTCCGGAGCCCCCGGCACGCCGGACCAGTGGCCGGTACCGAGCGCCAGGCCCAGCACCAGAACCGCTGCCACCGCCCCGCCAGTCACCGGGGCCATCCAGCGACGGGTGGCGCTGTTGCGACCGGTGGCCACTGCCAGCACCCGGGACTCAAAGTCCGCCGACGGTTCCGGAACACTCCCCTGGCGTACAAGTTCATCCGTTATCCGCTGCTGCCACCGTAACCGGCCAGCACAGCGCGGACACCCGGCCAGGTGGCGCTCAAGCGCCAGCGCGTCCGCCGGCGCAATGTCACCGGTCACGTACTGGTCAATGTATTCGTGGCTCTGCTGGCAGCTCGTCATTTCCCTCACCTCATTGACTAACACGTCTGCCGTGTAGAAAAGGTTCCAGTTCCATCTCCATGGTTTTCCTCAGGCTCGCCCGGCAGCGGTGAAGGCGGGACTTGACGGTGCCCTCTGCGATGCCCAATACCTCCGCGATATCCTCCTGGCGCCAGCCGTCCACCTCGTGCAGCAGCAACAGGGTGCGCTGGTCCGGTGACAGGCTGTCCAGCGCGGTCGCCACGGCCCGCCGCAGCTGCGTTTCCCCCAGCTGACCCTCAGGATCGGCAGCCGTGTCCACCAGACTGTCCAGAAAGTCCCGGCCTGCCTCCTCGGACATGATGGCGGAAGCGCGGCGATCCGCCTGCCGGCCATGCTTGCGGGTCAGGTCAACAAAACGCCGGTAGAGAACCCGGTTGAGCCAGGCGCCGGGCTGCTCGACACCAAACAGCTCCTCCGCCCGGGGATAGAGCTTGACCAGCACATCCTGGACCAGATCCTCGGCGTCCTCCCGCTGCCCGGTCAGCCGGTAGGCGAACCGGTACATGCCGCCCAGGTGGGGCCTGACGCAGTCTTCAAATTGTCTGGCCCGGGAACGCCGGAACGGAATCAGTGCCACTTGAGCAACCTGTCGGTACCTGTTTCAACGCGCTTTATACCAGAAAAAGCTGCCTTGCGCCGGCCCCGGTGCTGCTCAGCCGATGATAGATGCAAACTGTACATTTTGTAACAGAAACAACCGGAACCTTACCTGGCATGCCGGCGTTGTATCAGCAGGAACGGCGGATTTCCCGAATCAGGAAACCGCAACCCCATACCCAACCAAGGTTCATACCAAGGGCTCGAGCCCGCAGGAGGAGTCATGAAGTACCTGTTCATCAAGAGTTTTGGCATCACGGCACTGGCAGCGGCGATAGCGGCCTGTGGTGGTGGAAGCAGCAGTGATTCGGGTTCCACGGGCACTATGTCACTGGACCTGACGGACGCGCCTGTAGATAACGTGTCCGAGGTCAACCTCACGGTCACCGGCGTTGTACTGCAACCGGCAGAAGGCGAGCGAATCAGCTTTAGTGTCGACCATCCTGAAAGGCTTACCGACCTTAACCTGCTGTCTCTGCAGGATGGTCAGGTGGAATCGCTTCTGAGCGATCAGTCACTGCCTGCGGGTGAGTACGAATGGATGCGTCTGGAGCTTGGTGATGCAGAGGGCTTCACTGTTGTGGACAGTGGGGGCGAACACCCGCTATTCGTACCCTCCGGCGCTCAGCGCGGCCTGCAAACATCCGGATTTGTTATTCCCGAAGGCGGCAGTGCTGACTTCACCATTGATTTTGACGTCCGGAAATCCCTAGCCTATAACCCGGGCCCTGGCCGGTATGTTCTTCGCCCGACCCTCCGCCTGGTTGATAACGTGGAAGTGGGAGAAATTGCCGGCACGATAGACAGCACGCT
>JBMCIH010000430.1:0-2828 GCA_048617055.1 Marinobacter sp.
ATCAAGGTGATCGGAAACGCTGCGCCGGACTTCACCGAGTTTGTGGTGTCCGTTGTGGAACAGTACGCGCCGGGTATCCGGGATGACCAGATAACCGTGACCGACAGCCGCAATGGCCGTTTCACCTCCGTTCGCCTGACCATACTGGCAACGGGTGAACCACAGCTCAAGGCGCTGTTCGAAGACCTCAAGGCCAGTGGCCGGGTTCATATGGTGCTGTGATGACCGACCGTCACTGGCCGCTGGTGGTGCGGGCTCTGGGGCTGCGACCCTACGAGACCGTGTGGCAGGCCATGAGGGCCTATACCGCGGAGCGGGACCGTACGGCGGCCGATGAGCTCTGGTGCGTCCAGCACCCGCCGGTGTACACCCAGGGTCAGGCCGGCAAGGCCGAACACATTCTTTCCCCCGGCGACATTCCGGTGGTGCAGGCGGACCGGGGCGGCCAGGTGACCTACCATGGCCCGGGCCAGCTGGTGGTCTACCTGATGATCGATCTGCCAAGAGCGGGCCTGGGCGTGCGCTCACTGGTGGACATCATCGAGCAGTCGCTGGTGTCGGTGCTGGCGGAGCAGGGGATCGAGGCGGCGCCACGACCGGATGCGCCCGGAGTCTATGTGAATGGCGCCAAAATAGCCTCGCTCGGGTTGCGGGTGCGTCGCGGCTGCTCGTTCCATGGCCTCGCCCTGAACGTCGATATGGATATGGAACCGTTCAGTCGCATCAACCCCTGCGGGTTCTCCGGTCTGCCCATGTGCCAGGTGGCCGATTTCAGGCCGTCGGTCAGCCTTGCCACCCTGGCGGACCGTGTCACCGACACCCTGGCCCTGGCCCTGGGGCACCCGCTTTCCGACGTGGTCAGGCCGGACAGGCGCGAATCGGCATCCTGAGCCTGTTATCCTGTACAGAGAAGCCTCGGGTGATGCGCCACCCTGTGGAGCGGCTCCGAGGCAGGCCCCATTCCCTTCACTGGCCGGAGAGCCGGCCCGTCAGGAGGACCATGTCCAAATCCGGTAAAGGAAAAACCGTCCCGCGCATACGCACGGGCAGTTTCGAGCGCAGGCTGAGCATGACCCGCGCCGGCCTGTTTGCCGGCACCCGCGTGGCGTCTCACATGGCCACCAACTGGATGACCAGTGCCGACCGGCGGGAACAGCGCCGCAAGGACATGCTGTCAAAGCAGGCGCGCTTCCTGGTGGACGAGCTGGGCCAGCTCAAGGGCAGTGTGGTCAAGATCGGCCAGATCATGGCACTGTATGGCGAGCATTTCCTGCCGGAGGAGGTCACCGAGGCGCTGCATACCCTGGAAGACCAGACCTCTGCCCTGGAGTGGAAAGCGGTGGAAAGGGTGCTCCAGGCCGAGCTGGGGGCAGACCGGCTGGCCCAGCTTGAGGTGGACCCGGAGCCAATAGGCGCCGCCTCGCTGGGGCAGGTGCACCGGGCCCGGCGCCATTCCGATGGCCTGGAGCTGGTGCTCAAGATCCAGTACCCGGGCGTGGACCGGGCGGTGGACAGTGACCTGGATGCCGTTACCCAGCTGTTGCGGGTGGCCCGCCTGGTTTCCTTCGGGCCGGAGTTCAACGACTGGCTGGAAGAGGTCCGCGAAATGATGCACCGGGAGGTGGACTATGGGCTGGAGGCCGCCACCACCGAACGATTCCGCGAGCGCCTGGCGGACGACCCGCGCTTTGTGGTGCCCCGTGTGCTCGGGGAATATTCCACACCCCACATTATTGCCCAGACCTATGAGGAGGGCCATCCCGTCAGCTCCGAGGCGGTGGCCAGCCTGCCGGTGGAGCGACGCAGTGCGCTGGGGCAGGCGGCGCTGGAACTGTTTTTCCGGGAGCTGTTCGACTGGGGGGAAATCCAGACCGATCCCAACTTCGGCAACTACCGCATCCGCCTGGCCGGAGAAGCGGGCAGCGGCCATGACCAGATTGTCCTGCTGGACTTCGGTGCCGTGCAGGCCTATAGCGACGCCTTCCTGGCGCCGGTCATCCAGATGATCCGCGCCTCCTACGAACAGGATGTGCCGGCAGTGATCGACGGCGGCGTACGCCTGCGTTTCATGAAGACCGACTGGCCGGAGGAGGTGCTCGACAAGTTTGCACGGGTCTGCATGTCGGTCCTGGAACCCCTGGCGCCCGCCGGCCAGGGCTGGCCCGATTACGCGGTCAATGAGCGGGGGGAGTACCGCTGGAGGCAGAGTGACCTGCCGTCCCGGGTGGCCCGGGAGGCGGCCCGCTCTGCGGTCAGCCGTTATTTCCAGGTGCCGCCGAAGGAGTTTGTCTTCCTCAACCGCAAACTGATCGGCGTGTATACCTTTATCTCGGTGCTGCGCTCGGAATTCAATGGCGAGCCCCTGCTGAGGCGGTTTCTGTATGGGGACGGGCTGTGACAGGGCTCTCGGTGGACCCCTATAGCCGACCCCGTCGGCGCCACCTATGATTCAGGCAAAGACATCCGGGCAAAGGCCACGGTGCAGCCATGGCTGCTGGCCCCTGCCCCTGCAAAACGGAGGTGACCTTGGATAAAGTAACGATTTACGGTCGTATGAGCTGCGGTTTCTGCGCTATGGCGCGTCGTCTCTGTGAGCAGAAGGGTTTTGAACACGAGTTTATCGATATGCCGGCCCTTGGCCTGAGCAAACAGGATGTTGCTGAGAAACTGGGCCGGCCGGTATACACCGTGCCCCAGATCCTGGTGGGGGACCAGTACGTGGGCGGCTACGACGAGTTTTCCCGCTACGTCTCCCGCCAGTGACACCTGGGACGACCGGCCGGCCGCCCCCCGCTCCACTGCACGCCGTTCTTTGTCAGGGATTCAGA
>JBMCIH010000431.1:0-2821 GCA_048617055.1 Marinobacter sp.
GGCCACCAGCCTGCGGTGCTGCTCGTCGATCTGTTCAATACCGGTCTCGAACTGGCTGTTCCAGGGAAAGAGTTCGAATTCCGGCTGTCCGGCCCGAAGGCTCATAGCTTCACCACCTGTTTGCAGTAATAAGTGGACCATAGCATGTCAGTCAGTATCCATCCTTGCGATATGAAAACCAGCGAAGCCTCGCCGGATCCAGGCCCGAAGCATCAACAGATCATGACGAACAGGCCATGCGCCTTAACATGCATCAAAAATGATGGAATAATGAAAAGGTATTCATACCGGGCAGAGGCATATCATGAGCGAAGGTCACAAAGAGGCCGGATACAGATACGACTACGATTCTCCGGCATCCTCTCCCTGTCTGCTGGACTCCCTGCAACCAGAGCTCCTCCGCCAGCCAGCCTTCACTGGCCCTGGTCAACGGCCTCAGCCGGGTGGTCGGGGTCCGGCTTGATGAAGAACACAGCAACAGCCCGGACAGCCGCTTCATGGGGGAGCTGGCCCAGCTGTTCCAGCAACGCAGACTGGAGCCGGAAACCACCCTTGAGTTCCATGACGCGCCCTGGGCCCAGGTCTACCTGATTCAGCACGGCGTGATGCGGCTCTACCGGGAAGCGCCCTCCGGTCGCATTGCCGTGCACCATTTCTTCTCTGAAGGTGATCTGGTCTGGCCGGTGTTCGGTCGTACCCGGACCCCGCGTAATACCTTGTGCCTGACGACGGTGACCAGCTGCACCCTGTGGGTGGCCAGTTTCTCCGCCTTTCGATCAACGGTAATGAGTCGTGGCGAGTGGGTCTGGGCGAGGTTTGCCCTGTCCCTCACCGAGGAACTCGGCCGAACTGACCAGCATGCGGGAGTTCCGTAAACAGACCATACCGGCGAAGGCCCGCTACCGGCTGCTTCAGCAAGAGTATCCGGAGCTGGTCCAGCGGGTACCCGACAACCAGCTGGCGGCCTGGCTCGGCGTGGTACCGGCCACCTGCTCCCGCCTCAAGAACGCGAAGAGCTGACCGGACAGGGCGGGCTCGGTGACCGCCAGCGCCAGCAGGGTGCGCTTGCCGGGACGCAGGCGCCGGAGCCTGCCAACACTATGGCGCAGGCCGTCGGTTGTGCAGACCCCGGTATAAAAATTACCCGTCCTCACAATAAAACCCTCAAGGACAGGCACGTGAAGCCGTATCGGCTTCGTCGGCAACCATATGGAGGAAGACGGGGCAACTCAAATCACCAAAACCTGAACAGCGACCTGGATCACGCCACAGCGATTGACGAAGTTTTAATCAGTCTGCAACAAACCGGCGGGAAGGCTGACGGGGAATCGCAACCCGTTGATGTGAAAGCTTTTCATCATTCCTAACGGCATAAATACCGGTCCTTTTTTGCGGCAGCCACCGGAGCGCTGGATAGGTGTACACGGGGAAAAGCTGGTAGCCTTGGACAAATTACTTTCAGCCTTCAGACAGACCATGACCATTATCGAGGCCAGACCCACCACCATTCACGATCGGATCGAGGAGTGGCTCAACAGCGCCACCCACGGACTGGCAGCCGTGCTCAGTGTGATCGGTACCGTGGTGCTGGTGATGGCCGCAAGTCAGAAGGGGGACAGCTGGAAGCTGGTCAGCTTCAGCATCTTCGGTGCCACACTGATCCTGCTTTACCTCGCGTCGGCGTTTTACCACGGCAGCCGCAGCCCCAGGCTGAAGTCGGCCTTCAAAACCCTGGACCACTGCGCCATCTTCCTGCTGATTGCCGGCACCTACACGCCCTTCCTGCTGGTGAACATGCGCGGCACGGCAGGCTGGACCTTCTTTTCCATCATCTGGTCACTGGCCGTCACCGGGGTCGTGCTCAAGGTGATCTTCCGGCACCGGTTCCGCATGGTGCGGGTGGGGATCTATCTGGCCATGGGCTGGCTGATTGTGTTCGCCTCGGCCGACCTGATGAACAGCCTGAGCGAGACCGCCCTCTACCTGACCATTGCCGGGGGGCTGGTTTACACGGTAGGGGTGGTCTTCTATCTGCTTGACCGCATTCCCTATATGCACGCCATCTGGCACCTGTTCGTGATCGGCGGCAGCGCCTGTCATTTCAGCGCCATCTACTACGGCGTACTGCCCCATGTAGCCTGACGTCCGCCCTGGACAGAACGCCAGGATCATTGCCATCAGCACGCCCCAGGCCAGCACCGATGCAGCCATGACGGTATAGGTCGCCGACAGGGCTTCCACGTCAATGTCGTCTCTGTGAAACAGGAAGCGCACCCCCTGATAGACAAGGGCACAGGACAGGAACAGGCCGGCAAACACAGCCACCACGCTCACCGCCATCACGGGGAAGAGCAGCGCGAGTGACGACAGACACAGCAGCTCGGGTGCAATCGCTGCCAGCAGGCAGGCATCCTGGTAGCTGATGCTCAGTTTCTGGGCCTCCAGCACCGCCCGTATCAGCCAGCCCATCACAAAGAAGGTCAGCAGTTCGGCGAGAAACAGAATGGTGGTGATAAAGCGCCATTCCTTGTCGCCAAAGCCGGCCGTGAAGCGCCCCCATCTGGGTGCCCGCATAGCAGAGCATCAAAGCTCATGGGCACAACCACCAAATACGCCAGGAACGGAACCGGCAGCTCCAGGCGCTACAGCTCGCGCCAGCCCTGATTACTGGAAAACGACCTGGCAGGTGCTTGGTGCCGGCTCGCTGACCTCGGCGGCAGCGGTTGCCCGCTATCTGGCAGGACCGGTGCCTTTCAGCGAAGCCGGCCTGCTGTGGCCTACGCATTGGTGGCCTTGCAGCCCGCGCTGTGGCTCCGGCCGG
>JBMCIH010000432.1:0-2818 GCA_048617055.1 Marinobacter sp.
TGCCCTCAGTTCCGGCCTGACCTACATGACCGAGCGGTTCAAGGGCTTCCGCCATGGCGGACACATACACCTGCAGGGTGTACCCCGCTCGGTACTGGCGGAGTACGCCGAAGCCAATCTGTAACCTGCCCTGACGGCTTCAGCGGACCTCAAACCCGCTGAAGCCACCGCTGGGCGCCCGGCTCTGTGAGCGAACAGTGGTGACACTGGCCGCCGGCGGCCCCTGCCAGCACCAGTCCTCCAGCTGCTCCAGCTGGTCCTCAGGGCCTTCCGCCACAATCTCCACCCGCCCGTCAGGCAGGTTGCGTACGTAACCGGTCAAGGCCAGTTCCTGAGCCTTCTGTACCGTGCAGGCCCGGAAAGATACGCCCTGAACCCGGCCCTCCACCAGAAGCTGTCGTTGTTCGTTCACCATGAGTCCCTCCTTTGGTTCGGATTTCTGTCTGACAGCATAACTCATGGGGCGAACAGGGCCGAAGCGGTTGAAATCAGGTCACACCGCTCAGATGTAGGTTCTGTGGCCCGTCATTTTCCGATACAGAGGACCCACTATGGCCGATGATATGCGCCGAACCGGGCAGGAGGCGGACCGGGAGCGCCAGCAGGAGGGCCCTGCCGACCCGATGAGGGAGCCGGACAAACGCTCGTCCCGGCCGCCCAGAATGCCTGGCGCCATCCAGGTTCTGATCATTGCCCTGCTCACCTTCTACCTGGTCCAGATGTTCTACGGAGCCGGTGTTCAGGAGCTGGACTTCACCGAATTCAAGCAGCGGGTCGAGGCCGGCGAAGTGGCCAGCGTGACTATCGAGGGCCACGAGATCCGCGGCCGGCTGACCGGTGAAGGCGGCGACGATGGCGACGGCGACCAGATGACCGATGAGTCCGGTGACCGTTTTCTCACCCAGGTACCGGAAGTCGGGGAGACCGACGTGGTTGACCTGCTTGAGCGTCACGACGTGACCATCGATGCGGAACCGTCAGGGCCCCGGTGGTGGTCACAGCTGCTGGCGACTTTGCTGCCCTGGCTTCTGATTCTGGCGATCATCCTGTTTTTCTGGCGCCGCATGCAGCAACAGATGGGCGGCCAGCAGGGCGGCGGCCTGTTCAGTATGGGCAAGTCAAAGGCCCGTCGCCACAGCCGGGACGATCCCCAGAAAACCTTTGACGACGTGGCCGGCTCCGAGGGGGCCAAACGCGACCTGTGGGAAATCATCGACTACCTCAAGAACCCGGACTACTACCGCAAACTCGGCGCCAAGCTGCCCCGTGGTGTGCTCATGGTGGGGCCGCCCGGTACCGGCAAGACGGTGATGGCCCGCGCCGTGGCCGGCGAGGCGGAAGTGCCCTTCTTTTCCATCTCCGGCTCCGAGTTCATCGAGATGTTCGTGGGCGTGGGTGCCTCCCGGGTGCGGGACCTGTTCCAGGAGGCCCGCAAGGAAGCGCCGGCCATCATCTTCATCGACGAGCTGGATGCCATTGGCCGCTCCCGTGGCGCAGGTGTCGGCGGAGGCCATGACGAACGCGAGCAGACCCTGAACCAGATTCTTTCCGAAATGGACGGCTTTGCCGCCCATGAAGCAGTGGTGGTCATTGCCGCCACCAACCGTCCGGATGTGCTGGACCCGGCTCTGATGCGCCCGGGCCGGTTCGACCGCAAGGTGGTTCTCGACCGGCCACACCGCGAGGCCCGGGAAAAGATTCTGGCCATCCACACCAAAACCCTGCCCCTGGCCGACGACGTCAGCCTGGAGACCCTGGCCCGGCGCACCGTCGGCTTCTCCGGCGCCGACCTTGAGAACCTGGCCAACGAGGCGGCGCTGTTCGCCGGCCGGGCCCAGGCCAACACCGTGACCATGGAGCACTTCGACCTGGCCCGGGACAAGCTGCTGATGGGCGCCGAGCGGGAACAGACCCTCAGCGAGGAGCAGAAAAAGGTCATTGCCTATCACGAATCCGGTCATGCCCTGGCGGCCCTGCTGTTCCCCTCCGCCGACCCGCTGGAGAAGGTCACCATCATCCCCCGGGGCCAGGCGCTCGGTGCCACCGAGCAGGCCCCGGACGAGGACCGGCTCAACATGACCGCCAGCGAGGCCCGGGACCGGATCGCCGTAATGCTGGGCGGCCGGGTGTCGGAGCAGCTGGTGTTCGGCGAAATCAGCAGTGGGGCGGAAAACGACATCGAACAGGCTACCCGTCTGGCCCGGCGCATGGTTTCCAGGTGGGGCATGAGTGAGGCCATCGGGCCGGTGTCGGTCAGCTCAAGCCAGGAGGAGGTTTTCCTCGGCCATGAGATTTCCCGCGAGAAGGAGTTCAGCGAGGCCACCGCCGAGAAGGTGGACAACGAGGTGCACCGGCTGATTACCGGGATCGAGGAAGAGGTCCGCAAACGGCTGGAGCTTAACCGGAAGTCGCTGGATACCCTGGCCCGTCACCTGCTGGAAGAGGAAACCCTGGAGGCGGACCAGATCGACCGGTTACTGGAACTCCGGGAATCCTGAGCCCGGGCCGGAGTCTGCCGTCGGTACCGCCAGATCTTTGCCACTTCACCGTGCTGTCAAGGCTCTCCGCCCGGTCTCCAGGTTTACCCGTGCCAGGCCTTGTCCAGTAACCGGCGGACTTCCTCATCGCTGGTCTGGTCAAACACGCGGTACCACAAGCCGATCGCCGAGAAAGGCTCCGGGGTCGCCAGGCAGACCACCTCGTCGGCCTCCTCACGAAGTTTCGCCACGGTATCGGTGGGGCCCACCGGCACCGCCACACAGACCGAGCCCGCCTCCCGCTCCCGGCAGGCCCGGATCGCAGCCCGCATGGTGGCCCC
>JBMCIH010000433.1:0-2815 GCA_048617055.1 Marinobacter sp.
ACGCGATCTATAAGGAATCCGACCCGCGCAACGCCATCATCAAGCAGTGGTCCAAGAAGCTGGCGGACGAAGTGGGCGATACCGTGCTGTACCCGGTCTCTGAGCGTTGTGAGGCCGTTATGTGGCGCGAGAAGAAATTGTTCTGCAATGCGGACTTCTTCCACGCATCGGCTTATCACTTCATGGGCATCCCAACCGAGCTCTTCACCCCGATCTTCGTGATGTCCCGGGTATCCGGCTGGACCGCCCACGTGAAAGAGCAGCGGGAAAACAACCGTATCATCCGCCCCAGCGCCGACTACACCGGCCCGGCGGACTCGAAGTGGGTACCGATAGACGAACGCCCCTGACCCAGGGAGTCGGCAACCACCGGGGTCTGACCCATTTTTTTCCGCAGGAAAAAATAGGGTCTGACCCCCTTTTACCGGAAACCCGACCTCACCACCAAAATTGGGGTCTGACCCCAATTTCCGGATCCCGCGCGACCGACAAAGAATTCCGAGAGAGCCCCCAAAATGAACACGAAGTACCGCAAGCCCCTCCCAGGCACCAGCCTGGACTACTACGACACCCGCCAGGCCGTGGAAGACATCCAGCCTGGTGCCTACGACACTCTGCCATACACCTCCCGCATCCTGGCGGAACAGCTGGTGCGCCGCTGCGATCCGGCCGCGCTGACGGACTCCCTCAGGCAGCTGACCGAGCGCCGCCGCGACCTGGACTTTCCCTGGTACCCGGCGCGTGTGGTGTGCCACGACATCCTGGGCCAGACCGCCCTGGTGGACCTGGCCGGTCTGCGGGACGCCATTGCCGAGAAGGGCGGTGACCCCGCCAAGGTCAACCCGGTGGTGCCCACCCAGCTGATCGTCGACCACTCCCTGGCGGTGGAACACGCCGGCTTCGAGAAGGACGCCTTCGAGAAGAACCGGGAGATCGAGAACCGCCGCAACGACGACCGCTTCCACTTCATCAACTGGACCAAGACCGCCTTCGAGAATGTGGACGTGATTCCCCCGGGCAACGGCATCATGCACCAGATCAACCTGGAGAAAATGTCGCCGGTGGTGCAGGTGCGCGACGGCGTGGCCTTCCCGGATACCTGTGTGGGCACCGACAGCCACACCCCCATGGTGGATGCCCTGGGCGTTATTTCCGTGGGCGTGGGTGGTCTGGAAGCCGAGAGCGTCATGCTCGGCCGCGCCTCGATGATGCGCCTGCCGGACATGGTCGGCGTCGAGCTGACCGGCAAGCTGCGCCCGGGTATCACCAGCACCGATATGGTACTTGCCCTGACCGAGTTTCTGCGCCGGGAGCGGGTGGTGGGGGCCTACCTGGAATTCTACGGTGAAGGGGCCGACAGCCTGACCGTGGGCGACCGGGCCACCATCTCCAACATGACCCCGGAGTACGGTGCCACTGCCGCCATGTTCTACATCGACGGCCAGACCATCGACTACCTCAGGCTCACTGGCCGGGAAGACGAGCAGGTGGCTCTGGTGGAGAAATACGCGAAACATACCGGCCTGTGGGCCGACGACCTGAAAACCGCCGAATACGAGCGGGTACTGAGCTTCGACCTGAGCCAGGTGGAACGCACCCTGGCGGGTCCCTCCAACCCCCACGCCAAGCTGCCCACCGCCAAACTGGCGGAGAGTGGCATCGCCGGCGAATGGGAGGAGGAGGAAGGCAAGATGCCCGATGGCGCCGTGATCATCGCCGCCATCACCAGCTGCACCAACACCAGCAACCCCCGCAACATGGTGGCCGCCGGGCTTATCGCCCGCAATGCCAACAAGCTGGGCCTGACCCGCAAGCCTTGGGTGAAGACCTCCCTGGCGCCGGGCTCCAAGACCGTCAAGATGTACCTGGAGGAAGCCCGGCTGCTGCCGGAGCTGGAAGACCTGGGCTTTGGCGTGGTGGCCTTCGCCTGCACCACCTGCAATGGCATGAGCGGCGCCCTGGACCCGAAGATCCAGCAGGAAATCATCGACCGTGACCTCTACGCCACGGCGGTGCTGTCCGGCAACCGCAACTTCGACGGCCGCATTCACCCCTACGCCAAGCAGGCCTTCCTGGCCTCGCCGCCGCTGGTGGTGGCCTATGCCATTGCCGGTACCATCCGCTTCGACATCGAGAAGGATGCGCTGGGTTACGACCAGGATCGCAACCCCATCACCCTGAAGGACATCTGGCCCAGCGACGAGGAAATCGACGCCATCGTCAAACAGGCGGTGAAGCCGGAGCAGTTCCGTCAGACCTACATTCCCATGTTCGACGTGTCAAAGAATGCCCGCAACCTGGTCAGCCCGCTGTACGACTGGCGGCCCCAGAGCACCTATATCCGCCGCCCGCCCTACTGGGAAGGTGCCCTGGCGGGCGAGAAGACCCTTCGGGGCATGCGGCCGCTGGCGGTACTGCCGGACAACATCACCACCGACCATCTGTCGCCGTCCAACGCCATCATGATGGACAGCGCCGCCGGTGAATACCTGCACAAAATGGGCGTGCCGGAGGAGGACTTCAACTCCTACGCCACCCACCGGGGCGACCACCTGACCGCACAGCGCGCCACCTTTGCCAACCCCAAACTGTTCAACGAAATGGTGCGGGACGAGAACGGCAACGTGGTGGTCGGCACCAGGGGAAGCCAGAAGGGCAAGCCGCAGCCCGACACGTCGCTCAGGGATACGGAGATCGTGCCGCTCACCGAGGACGTCGAGGCGTATTTCGAGCGGGAGGTGCTCCCCCATGCGCCCGACGCCTGGATCGATCACGACAAGACCAAAGTCGGCTACGAGATCCCACCGCATCGCCG
>JBMCIH010000434.1:0-2805 GCA_048617055.1 Marinobacter sp.
ACGAATACCACACCATTGGCAATGCCATTGATCAGCCGCAGGGTCGACAGCCCCGCCACCGGTTCCATCTGGGTCTGGGCCAGGGTGGTCAGCACGTGCACCAGCATGGCCAGGGGCAGGGTGATGCGGATCTGGTCGGGACGATACCAGCGGATGGCCAGCAGGGCACCGATCAGGTAGCCCAGATAATTCCAGGTGGCAACCGAGGCGCCCTCACTGGCGGTCAACTGGCCGTCGCCCACCAGGTAGGGCAACAGGGGGGTATAGATAAAGCGACCCAGGGCGTGGACCACCAGCAGAATGGTGGCACCGGCCAGCACGACCGACATGAGCTGTCTGGCCCCGGAGGCGGACCGGTGATCTGTCATTGTAACTCCAGTGGTAAAACCGGCTCGGTCAGCTTACTTCACATCAACCTTGGCGGGCGTAATGTACTCGATTCTGGGTGGTCCTGCCAGGCACCCGGCGGCCACCTTGCCAAAGGCTTTCATGTGATCGCTTTTGCCGTGGGGGCCCAGGTGCTCGGCAGACTCCCAGACTTCCAGGAACACCAGCCGGTTGGGATCGGACAGGCTGGTATGCAGGTCGTATTCGACACAGCCCGGCTCCTTCAGAGTCGCCTCGATACAGGGCTTGGCGGCTTCCAGCAGGGTTTCACGCTGGTCGGGTTTGACGTTCAGAATGGCACGTACGTATAACATGGTTTTCCTCGCGTTGGGCACCCTGGCAGGGTGCGTGTCAGCCGGACCGGGACTGGTTGCGGCGGGCCCACTCGTAAATCTCCCGGTAGGCCTTTACCAGCCCGTCGGGGTCGTGCGGCGGCTGGATCACCGCCACAATATCGCCTTCGGGGTTGATCAGTGTCAGGTGGCCGCTGTGGTCCACCAGGGTTTCGCCATCAGCGTCTTCCCGGTGCACAAATGTGGCGCCCACGCTCTTGGCCAGCTCTCTCGTGACATCGATATCACCGGTCAGGCCGTGGAAGTTCTCTCCGAAAAAGTTCAGATACTTCCGCAACTGCTCCGGCGTGTCCCGCTCGGGGTCGGCACTGACCAGCAGATAGTCAGGCTGCGGTAACTCCGGCGGCAACCGCTTATCGGTCTGACGCAGGGTCGACATGGTGGCAGGGCAGATGTCGGGACAATGGGTGTAACCGACAAACACGAAGGTCCAGCGCCCCTGAAGATCCTCACGGCTGACGTCATTGCCCTGCTCGCCGGTCAGGGTGAAGTCCGCCAGGGGCCGGGGCTCGTCGTAGACGTAGGTATTGATGTCACTCAGATCAGGGGCCGGCTCCGGCTCCTGATCAGCGGCGCGCATCTGCTGCACGATCACCAGAGAGAAAATGGCGGCAACAACAAGCAGTAGCAATACCAGCGTACGCCGGATCCGGCGATCCATGGAGTCTCCTGTAAACGGTTATCGCGGCATCACGCCGCGTCAGAAATAGAAGAAATGGTCCACCAGCAACACCACAAACAGGGCCATCAGGTAGGTGATGGAATACTTGAAGGTGGCCAGGGCAACCCGGCGGTCGTCCCCCCTGAGCAGGCGCACTGCATACTGCAGGAAGCGTAACCCGAGAGCCATGGCGCCGGCCAGATAGATCCAGCCGGACATGCCTGTGGCAAAAGGTAGCAGGCTGACCGCCAGCAGCATCAGTGTGTACAGCAGAATGTGCAGCTCGGTATAGCGGTTGCCATGGGTCACCGGCAGCATGGGAATACCCGCCTTGGCGTACTCTTCCTTGCGATGGATGGCCAGGGCCCAGAAGTGGGGCGGCGTCCACGCGAAAATGATCAGTACCAGCAGCAGGGCGTGGCCCTCAACCTGACCAGTGACCGAAGTCCAGCCCAGCAGCGGTGGCATGGCCCCCGCCAGGCCGCCGATGACAATATTCTGCGGCGTCGCACGTTTGAGAAAGAGGGTATATACACCGGCATAGCCCACCAGGGAGGCCAGCGTGAGCCAGGCGGTCAGGGCGTTGACCTGCCACACCAGCACCATCATGCCCGTGAGGGCCAGCACGGAGGCGAAAAGCAGCGCGTCCAGCGGGCTGACCCGTCCGGTCGCCACGGGGCGGCGGCGGGTGCGGGCCATGATGGTGTCGATCTTCTGGTCGACCACATGGTTGACCACCGCGGCGGCACCCGCCAGCAGCGCGATGCCCAGATTGCCAAACACCAGTACACCCCAGCCCGGCACCCCCGGCGCGGCCAGCAACATACCGATGACCGCGGTAAGGATCATCAGGGCCACCACGCGGGGCTTGGTCAACTCCAGGAAATCACGCCAGGTAACATTCCTGGTGGCGGTAGTTTGGGCCGGTATGGCCTTGGCCTGATCAGTCATGCGGGCACCTCACGGTTTGTTGTTTGCACCGGTTCTGTGACCGGCTGACGGGCATAGCCGTGCACCTGCCAGAGCATGTGAATCACGGTCAGTAACAGTCCGGCGCCCATGGCGTTGTGGGCGACGGCGATGGACAGCGGAATATCGAACGCCACGTTGGCTAAGCCCAGTACAATCTGCATGATCAGGGCAGCCGCGGTCAAGAACACCATGGACCGGGCCGGTGTCTGACGAACATGACGCCAGAGGGCCAGCAGCAGAAAGCTGAAATAGCCAAGCACGATAACGGCCCCCAGACGATGGGTCACGTGGATGGCTATGCGCCCGTCTGCGGTAAGCTGCCCCCCCAGGTAATTGGGACCGATGGTCTGGAACAGATCGAAGCCATGCCGGAAATCCATATCCTCCGGCCACCACTGGCCCTCGCAGGTAGGCAGTTCCGGGCAGGCCACC
>JBMCIH010000435.1:0-2790 GCA_048617055.1 Marinobacter sp.
TGCGCCTTCATCAGATCGCCCGTCACCTGCCCGGCGTCAAGCCCATTGGCCCACAGCAGGACGACTGTCTGGCGGTGCTCGAGCCGGCCACCTTCGCTTACCTGATGGATGCCAACCAGGCGGCGGATATGCCACGCCTGATTGCGCAGAACATGGAACAGCTGCGGGAACCCATTGATTACCTGGGCATGCAGGTGCCCATGGACTGCTGCATCGGCGTGGCCCTGTTCCCGGACCACGGCCAGGACCTCAACACCCTCGTGCGCCAGGCCTACGTCGCCCAGGAAACCCCCATCGCCCGGGAAAAAGGCCTGGCCTACTACGACCCCGCCAGGGACCCCTACAGCCCGGAACAACTGACTCTGGTTTCCGAGCTGCGTCACGCCCTGGAGCACAACGAACTGGCGCTGTGGTATCAGCCCAAGCACTGCCTCAGAAACAACCGGACGGTGGGCGTGGAGGCGCTGATCCGCTGGCCGGGCCGCCAGCCCATGGTGCCGGCGGACCAGCTGATCGCCCTGGCGGAACAGAGCGGCCTGATCCGCCCCCTGACCCGCTGGGTGATGGAGCAGGCGCTGGCAGCGAGGCAATGGCTGGTGGAGGCGGGGCTCGACCTGACGGTGTCCATAAACATTTCCCCCAATAACCTGCGGGAGCGGGATTTTCCGATGTTCGTCCAGCGTCTGATGACCAGCCACCACCAGCACCGGGGCCGGCTGATTCTGGAAGTGACCGAAACCTCAATGATGCAGGATCCGGCCAATTCCATGCGCACCTTGCGCTCTCTTGACTACGCCGGCATTCCCCTGGCCATCGATGATTTCGGGTCCGGCTACTCGTCCCTGTCCTACATCAAGCAGCTGCCCGCATGCGAGGTGAAGATCGACCGCTCCCTCATCAGCGAGCTGCTTTCCCAGTCCGACGACCGCATCATCGTCAAGACCACCATCGACATGTGTCACAACCTGGGCTATCGGGTGGTGGCCGAGGGTGTGGAAGACGAGGAAACCACCGAGCTGCTACGGGAAATGGGCTGCGACATGATCCAGGGCTATGTGCTGGCAAAACCCCAGCCGCTGGCGGACCTGATCTGGCAGTTGCGGGGAGCGGACGGAATCCTGGCCCGCTGAAGGGGCCAGACAGTGTGATGGGCGGCCAGCGTCAGCCGCGGGACGATTTGCGCCGGCGGATCAGTGCCTCCTGCGCTGTCGACGCCACCAGCACCCCCTCCTGACTGAAGATATTGCCCCGGTTGAAGCCCCGCCCGCCGGCGGAACTGGGGCTGTCCTTGTCGTACAGCAGCCAGCTGTCCATACGCAGGTCCCGGTGGAACCAGATGGCGTGGTCCAGGCTGGCCACCTGCATGCCCGGGGTCATGAAGGTGACGCCGTGGGGGTTAAGGGACGTGCCCAGAAAAGCGAAATCCGAGGCATAGGCCAGCAGGCAGCAGTGCAGGATGCGGTCATCGGGCAGATCGCCCTGGGCACGGAACCAGCTCTGCTTGTGCGGCGGCCGGATGTCCGGTTCCAGGGGATTGACCGGATCCACCGGGCGGATCTCGATGGGCCGGTTGCGGGTAAGCTGGTCGTGGAACTTCTCGGGCACCCGGTCCAGCAGCTCCCGGTTCAGCTCCTGCTCGGTTTTCAGCGACAGGGGCTCCGGCACCACCGGCATGTCCATCTGGTGCTCCAAACCCTCTTCCTCCACCTGGAAGGAGACCGAGCCGGTGAGAATCTCCTTGTCGCCCTGGCGAGCAATGACCCGGCGCACGGAAAAACTGCCGCCATCCCGTACCCGCTGTACTTCGTAATCAATGGGCGCCCGGGCATTGCCGGGGCGCAGAAAGTACGCGTGCATGGAGTGGGGCATGCGATCCTCGACGGTGCGGGTCGCGGCCATCAGGGCCTGGCCCAGCACATGGCCGCCGAAGAGGTTGGGGAAACCCAGGTCTTCACTCTGACCCTGAAAGTGATCATCGCCGGTGGGCGCAAGATCCATCAATTCAACCAGTTCTCTGGTAACGTCCAGCATGCCTGCTCCTGAAAAATACGTTCGGCCGCGCCAGGAAATCCCCGCAGGATTCCTTAGCTTACGAAGCGGTTATTTCTACCGGATACGCCACCCCGGCGCAAGAGCCTGTCACTGGCCTGCGCCGGCGGGAAGCACCGGCGGCACCTCCCTGGCCAGGGCCTGTTTCTCGATCACATAGTCACCGGTAAGGGCAAAGCCGAGCAATTCCCCTGCGCTGTTGCGATACAGGGCCCTGACGCTGTTGCCGTCGCGGTGCACGTCCCACTGGCCATCAGCCGTGGGCTCCGGCGGGCAGACCGCCGCCGGGCAGCAGGGGGTCTTCACCATCACCGGCATGGCGCCCCACTGCACCGGAGTGGGCTCGCCGGTCAGGGTGGCGGCCAGGGCCCGGGCGGCGGCCATCAGCGGCATCACATACATCAGCACCTGGCCCTCCACCTCGGCGCAATCCCCCAGGGCATAGACATCCGGGGCGCTGGTGGCCAGCAGGCGATCGGTGCGGATGCCCTGGCCCACCTCCAGGCCCGCCTGGCCGGCCAGGGCCGTGCGCGGGCGCAGGCCCACGGCGGAGAGCACCAGGTCTCCCTGCAGCATAGCACCATCGTTCAGCCGCACCTGTACCTGGTCGCCCTCCTCGGTGGCGGACTCGGCGGCCACCCCCAGGAAGAAGGTCACGCCCTCGGCTTCCAGGGCGGCCTGTACCGCCGCGGCCGCCGCCTCCGGCAGCAGCCCCGGCATGACCTGGTTCGACGGCGCCAC
>JBMCIH010000436.1:0-2776 GCA_048617055.1 Marinobacter sp.
CGCTGTGCTGGACCTGTCGGAGCTGTTCCGCGCCTCCCTCAATACCACCGAACGGCTGGTGCCGCTGCGGGAGGAACTGGGCCTGTGCCGGCGCTACCTGGCCCTGGAACAGCTGCGCCTGGGGGAGCGTCTGAAGGTGGAATGGCGCACCGATGCCGCCCTGGACAACCAGGCAATACCGCCGCTCACCCTGCAGCCGCTGGTGGAGAACGCCATTTACCACGGCATCCAGCCCTGCCCCGAGGGCGGCACGGTGGTGATTGAAAGCCAGCGCAGCGGGCACTACGTTTATCTGCTGGTACAGAACCCGAAGCCGGAGGACGGCACCAGTCAGCACCGGGGCAACCGGGTGGCGTTCAGCAACACCCAGGCCCGCATCCAGGCCCTGTTCGGAGAGACCGCGGTGCTCAAGCACAGCCAGCAGGACAACCGCTACACGGTGACCCTGCGGCTGCCCCGCCAAACCACGAGTGGCAGACCATGAGCAACGACCGACGCGTACTGATCGCCGACGACGAACCTCTGGCCCGGGAGCGCCTGAACCGCATGGTGACGGCGCTGGAGGGATACCAGGTTAGTGGTGAGGCGGCCACCGGTGACCAGGTGCTGGCAGCGGTGGCCCGCGAAACCCCGGATGTGGTGCTGCTGGATATCCGCATGCCCGGCGGGGATGGCCTGGAGGTCGCCAGAACCCTGTCCGCCCGGGCCAACCCCCCGGCAATTGTCTTCTGCACCGCCTACGACGAATACGCCATACGCGCCTTCGAGGTGCAGGCCGCCGCCTACCTGCTCAAGCCGGTACGGCGCCAGGCCCTGGCCGAGGCCCTGGGCCGGGCGGAGCGGCTCAACCGGGTGCAGTTGCAGGCCCTGCAGGCCATGCCCGCGACGGACAGCCACCACCTGAGTGTCACCAGCAGCCGTGGCACCGAGCTGGTGGACATGACCCGGGTAAGGTATTGCGAGGCCGACCAGAAATACGTCACCCTGCACCATGACAATGGCGATACCCTCACCGACCTCAGCCTGAAGGCGCTGGAAGCCCGCTTTCCCGACCACCTGCTGCGGGTGCACCGCAATACCCTGGTGGGTACCCGCTTCGTCCGGGCCCTGGAGCGCCTTGACGACGGCTCATACCAGCTCCGACTGGCGGATCTGTCCGACCCCCTGCCGGTCAGCCGGCGCCACGTCGCCAGGGTCAGGCAGCGGCTGCGGGAAATCTGAGCCCTGAGCCCCCGGGGACGGGACTTTTCGGTGCCGGCGGGTTAGGCTTGTCACCAGTTTCATGGCGCCCGGGCACCCGGAGCCGTCACCCATATTCACCGTCGACGATCACGGACACCATGGCAAAACGTAAACTGCGCATCGCAACCCGTAACAGCGCCCTCGCCCTCTGGCAGGCGGAATTCATCAAGACCGAACTGGAACGCCTGCACGACGGGGTCGAGGTGGAACTGGTGGGCATCAAGACCCAGGGCGACAAGATCCTGGACGTGCCCCTGGCCAAGATCGGCGGCAAGGGGCTGTTCGTCAAGGAACTGGAAGAAGCCATGCTCGATGGCCGCGCCGATCTGGCGGTGCACTCCATGAAGGATGTGCCCATGGAGTTCCCCGAAGGCCTCGGCCTGGTGGCCATCTGCGAACGGGAAGACCCCACCGATGCCTTCATAAGCAACGACTTCGAAACCGTGGACGACCTGCCCGAAGGCGCCGTGGTGGGCACCGCCAGCATGCGCCGCGAGGCCCAGCTGAGGGCCTACCGGCCCGACCTGGACATCCGCACCCTGCGGGGCAACGTCAATACCCGGCTGGCCAAGCTGGACGCCGGCGAATACCAGGCCATCGTACTGGCCTCTTCCGGCCTCAAGCGCCTGGGCTTCCATGACCGCATCCGCTATACCCTGCCCGACTCGCTGTCGCTGCCGGCGGTGGGCCAGGGCGCGCTGGGTATCGAGTGTCGCCTGGACGACCAGGAACTGATCGACCTGCTGGCACCTCTCAGACACAAGGACTCCTGGGACCGGGTCACGGCCGAACGGGCCCTGAACCGCCGCCTCGAAGGGGGCTGCCAGGTGCCCATTGCCGCCTATGCCGTGCTGGAGGATAACGACACCCTGTGGCTGCGGGGTCTGGTGGGGGCGGTGAACGGCACGGAGATCCTGCGGGTCGAAGGGCGCTGTTCCCGGGACGAGGGCGAGCGCCTGGGCCGGGAACTGGCCGAAGACCTGCTCAAGCTGGGGGCCGACCGGATCCTGGCCGATATCTATGGACATACCCCTCACTAAGGCCGTGCAGCCACTGGCGGGCGCCCGGGTACTGATCTGCCGGCCGGAACCGGAGGCCGGCCGCCTGGCGGCCGCCTTCGCGGAAGCTGGCGCCGACACCCGGGTGCTGCCCGCGCTGGAACGGGTCCCGCTGCCGGAGACACCGCAAGAGCGCCAGGTCATTCTCGACCTGGACCTGTACCAGCATGTGATCGCCGTCAGCCCCTATGCGGCGCGGCAGCTCCTGGAGCGCATCGACACCTGGTGGCCCCAGTATCCGGTGGGCCTGCGCTGGTATGGTGTCGGCGCCGGCACTGCCGCCGTGCTGGCTGAGGCGGGCCTGGCGCCGGAACACCCCGGCGGCGGCTTTACCAGTGAAGCCCTGCTGCAGCTGCCGGCGCTGCAGCACCTGGAACACCACCGGGTGCTGCTGGCACGGGGCGAGCAGGGCCGGGAACTGATCCGGGAAACCCTGGCCCAGCGGGGCGCCCGGGTCACCGCGCTGCCCCTGGACC
>JBMCIH010000437.1:0-2774 GCA_048617055.1 Marinobacter sp.
CAGATAGGGCAGCAACACCCGCACGGGCCTCACCTGCTTCTGCAGACGTGCCCGCAGTACCCGGTGGATAAACTCGTCCAGCGCCTGAACGTCCCAGTCGCCGTCCATGTAACTCTCTCCCAGACCCAGGCTGCCTTCCGTGAATATCCGCTCGGCAGCGCCGGGATTGTGCAACTGCATGTCCCAGGGCCGGTCACCGCCGAGCCGGATATCCGCCTTTGCCAGGAGTTCCCCAAGATAGTCCTGCAGGGACGACTGCCCCGACAGGGACGCTTTTCCAGACTGCTTTGCCAGTTCCATGAACCTCGCCTCCTGAAATGCTCTCTCCAATGGCGGCACTGTCGCCAACCAGTCTATTAACTCCAAAATAGACGGGAATGACCTTTTTGTTAAATTAGCCGCTGTCAATCAGGAAGAAAGCCCTTTCCTATGACGCTACGGGCGACATTCAACCGGGGCAGGTTCACCGAACTCATGACCGCACCGGAGCGGTATAACCCCTCGAATGCAAACCGTGTCTCAACAGCGAACAATAACCGTTAGATGCGTCATGTTTTTCGAGACCTTTGCTGGTTTTGTCTTAATTAGCCGGTAACCTTTCCCTTGCTGGTCCCCGGCTTCGCCATGGGCGTGCCGGGGACCCGCCCAGGAGAACCAGGGGGTTCTCTAATAAAAACAGGGCCTGATGGCCGGCACAGCCATCGGCAGTGGCCCGAAAAAACGCGAGGGAGGTGCCCGTGTCTGAAAGCAAACCATCACATTCACCCATCAGTTCCGGCCGGCGGCAGATGCTGATCGGCTCGGGCCTGCTGGGCGCAGCTGCTGTCGTCAATCCCGGCATGGCGTTCGCCCGCTGGGGCCGGGGCAACGGCAAACTGCAGCAGGACGTTGAGTCCGTAGACTGGACAGTGGAGCAGCTCCGTGAAGCGCTCGACCGTCTGCGGGATGACACATTCTTTGCCCTGATCGCCTTTGGTGTGCCTGGGGACGACCCCTATTCCGAATACCAGGAGGTGTTCACGCCCATCCCTGGCGGCATTACCACCCGGGCAGACCTGTACCTTGCCGGTGGTACCGATCTGGTCGTGCCCATGCCCCCGGGTTTCATGAGCGAGATGCTGGCATCGATTGCCACCTTTCTGGCGATCTCGCCCATGAGCATTCCCGGGATGGCGTCCGAGGATGTGGGCGAGAACGGCGAATGGATTCTGGAAAACCTCAACAGAACCTTCACCGACTACCTGGAAGGCGAGGTCTCCAATTCCGTGCTGGTGACACTGCTGATCAACCTGGCGGCTACCCGTGTGGCCGGCTCGGTCGACGGCCCCTTCCCATCACCCTTTGCGAACCTGACCTGGGAGCAGAAAGCCCGGGTGTTTGAAGAGCTCGAGAGCCAGAACTCCTGGCTCAGGCGGGCCATCATCTGGGGTATCCGTGACTGGACATACCGTGAGGCGGCCCCTGGCGTGATGACCTCCCTGGTGAGTTTCGTGCTGCGGATCGCCGGTTTTGGCAGCTACTGTGAGTTTGCTGTTTTCGACCCTGAAAGCCGCGAAGTGGCCGAGCGCCCACTGGGCTGGGTGCTGAGCCAGTACGCGCCCGAAGCGCCCCCCAGCGGTATCGGCAGCGATGACTTTATCGGTTATTACCAGGGACGGAGGAGTGTCTGATGCGTGATGTAATCATTATTGGTGCAGGTGGCGGTGGCCCTGTTGTCGCAAAGGAACTGGCCGAGCGCGGCCTGGACGTTCTGGTACTGGAAGCCGGCGCCCGGCATGCCAGACCGGAGCAGGAGTGGTCCGCCCTGGAAAACCACATGAACAGCTCCCTCGCCGGCAAGCTCCGGTTCGGCCCTGCCGACCCGGCCAAGCCCGCCTGGTTCCGGGAACTGACCACCCCGGGGTCCTTCTCCCAGGTGGCCGGGGTGGGCGGCACCACCCTGCACTACTATGGCAACAGCCCGCGGGCCATGCCCGGGGTGTTTGCCGGCTATACCGGTAACGACCGCCCCCTGTACGACAACCGGCACAAATTCCCGTTCAGCTATGACGAAATGCGCCGTTACTATGAATGGACCGAAGCCACCCTGCCGGTACAGACTGCCGCCATGGGCACCAAGGAGCAGGCCTTTTTCCAGGGCGCGGAAGCTGCCGGGCTGAGCCCGATCACCGGCAAGGACATTACCCATGCCGGTTTCCGTCCCCAGGAGAACGCCATCCTGCAACCGGAGGGCACGGCCGGGCGCACAAGCGATCCTTCGCGACTCAGTTATCCCGATGCCAAGGGCTGCACCCTGTGCGGACACTGTTTCCAGGGCTGCATGTTGCCCAAGGGCGCACCCCGTAACCTCAAGGCCCGTCGCTCCACGGACAACAGCTACATGCCCATGGCACTGACCGCCGACCTGTGGAAATCCGGCGGCAGGGCCATCACCCTGATCAGCGATGCCTACGTGACCCGCATTCTGTCCGAGCGCCGCTGGGGCCGCCGCATGCAGCGGGCGACCGGCGTGGAGTGGCGCGACGTCAACTCCGGTGAGGTGCACAGTGAAGAGGCCAAGGTGGTGGTCATGGCCGGTGGCTGTATCGAGAACCCTCGTCTGTGGCTCAACAGCGACCTGCCGGACCCCAACGGCTGGGTCGGCCGTGGCCTGACCGACCACGCCCTGGACTGGGTAACCGGCATCTTCGACCACGATGTGGGCGGCGGCAAGGGTACCTCCTGTTCGTCCCGGGCCGATTTCCCCGGCTATGGCGCGATCCAGAACACTGCCA
>JBMCIH010000438.1:0-2766 GCA_048617055.1 Marinobacter sp.
TGCAGTTTCCGTTCTGCCAGTACGTTCTTCAGCCGGGCCACCTTCGGAATGCCGTTCTCGAACGGCGGGAAGGCTTCGCCTTCAATCAGTGGCTGAAGGTACTCACGGCAGTCATCGGTGATGCCAAAGCCGTCATCGGAGATGAAGTGTATGGGCATCTTCTTCTCCTGGTTGGCCACCTCGCTCAGGGGCGCCTCACCAATGTGCCAGCGGTAGGGGCTGGACTGTTCCCGAACGATAATGGGCATGACCGCCTGCTTGCCGGCCAGGGCCATTTCCACGGCCTTCTGGCCCACGTGGTAGGCCTGCTCCAGGTCGGTGGCCGAGGCGATGTGCCGGGCCGCCCGTTGCAGATAGTCGGCAACGGCCCAGTGGAACTTGTAGCCCAGGGCCTGCTTGACCATATTGGCCAGGGTGGGAGCGACGCCCCCCAGCTGGGTGTGGCCGAAAGCGTCCTTGCCGCCGGAGTCCGCCAGGAAGCGGCCGTCCTCATACTGGGCGCCTTCCGATGCCACCACCACGCAGTAGCCGTAGTCCTTCACTGACTGCTCCACTCGCGCCAGGAAGGCTTCCCGGTCGAAGGGGATTTCCGGGAACAGGATGATATGGGGCGGTTCATCCCGGCCCTTGCCAGCCATGCCACCGGAAGCGGCAATCCAGCCGGCGTGGCGGCCCATCACCTCCAGAATGAACACCTTGGTGGACGATTCGCACATGGAGCGGATATCCAGGCTGGCTTCCAGTGTGGATGTGGCCACGTACTTGTCGACAGAACCGAAACCCGGGCAGCAGTCGGTGAAGGGCAGGTCGTTGTCCACCGTCTTGGGCACCCCAATGCAGGTAATGGGATAGCCCATCTTGTCGGCAATCTGGGATACCTTGAAGGCGGTGTCCTGGGAGTCGCCGCCGCCGTTGTAGAAGAAATAGCCGATGTCGTGGGCGCGGAACACCTCCACCAGGCGTTCGTATTCCCGGCGGTTTTCCGTCAGGTTCTTCATCTTGTAACGGCAGGAGCCGAAGGCACCGCCCGGGGTGTGCATCAGCGCACGGATGGCCTCGTCAGACTCTTCCGACGTATCGATCAGCTCTTCCCTGAGAGCCCCGATAATGCCGTTGCGGCCGGCGTAGACCTTGCCGATCTGCTGCGGGTGCTTGCGTGCGGTTTCAATAACCCCGCAGGCACTGGCATTGATAACGGCGGTAACACCGCCGGACTGGGCATAGAACGCATTTTTGATGGCCATCTTGCGCTGGCGCCTCCTGCTGGTTGGATTAGCGTATACCTGTGGGGGCGAATCATACGTGAATCCCGCTGAGTTTTCATGACGTCCGGCTTGACGCAAACTTACGTATACGGGAGCCTTGAGGGCCTCTGACGACCGCCAGGGGCGTTGCACCTGTCACCGCCGATCCAGCAGGCGGTCTTTGCCACCATTACCGGAGAATCTTGCCACGCTATGCACATCCATATTCTGGGAATCTGCGGCACATTCATGGGCAGCCTGGCGGTATTGGCCCGCGAGCTGGGGCACAAGGTCACCGGCTCCGATCAGGGCGTCTACCCGCCCATGAGCACCCAGCTGGAAGCCCAGGGTATCGGGCTGATGGAAGGCTACCGGGCAGACAACCTGATACCGGCGCCGGACCTGGTGCTGGTCGGCAACGCCATGTCCCGGGGTAACCCTGAGGTTGAGGCCCTACTCAATCGCAACCTGGACTACATGTCCGGTCCGGAATGGCTGGCCCGCAGTGTACTGAAAGACCGCTGGGTGCTCGCGGTGGCAGGCACCCACGGCAAGACCACCACCACCGCCATGCTGCTGTGGATTCTGGAGCAGGCCGGTTTCGAGGCCGGTTATCTGGTGGGCGGGGTCCCCAACGACTTCGCGGTCTCCGCCCGGCTGGGGAACAGTGATTTCTTTGTGATCGAAGCCGATGAATACGACAGCGCCTTTTTCGACAAGCGCTCGAAGTTCGTGCACTACCGGCCTCACACCTGCATCCTCAATAACCTGGAGTTCGACCACGCGGATATCTTCGACAATGTGGAGGCCATCGAGCGGCAGTTCCACCATCTGGTACGCACCGTGCCATCGAAGGGCGCGATTATCCGTCCTGCCCTGGACCCGCACCTGGACCGCGCCCTGGCCATGGGCTGCTGGAGCCCGGTGCAGACCACCGCTGTTGGCAGCGAGGCAGACAGTCCTGAATGGCGGGCGGAACTGCTGAAGGACGACGGTTCCAGCTTCATGCTGGTGCACCATGAACAGCCGGTGGCCACCGTGAACTGGAACATGACCGGTCTTCACAATGTGCGTAACGGCCTCAGTGCCATCGCCGCCGCCCGCCACGTGGGTGTGACACCGGACCATGCCGTGTCTGCCCTGGGTCGCTTTGGCGGCGTCAAGCGCCGCATGGAGCTGCTGGCGGAGGTGAACGGCGTCAGGGTCTATGACGACTTTGCCCACCACCCCACCGCCATCGCCACCACGCTGGAGGGGTTGCGCAACCGGGTGGGGGACGATCTGATCCTGGCATTGATCGAGCCGCGCTCCAACACCATGCAGCAGGGTGTGCACCGGGACCGGCTGCTGGACAGTGCCCGCCTGGCTGACCGGGTGGTCTGGGCCAACACCAGTCAGGCCGCCTGGCTGTCGGACCTGATCGGCGACTACCGCCGTGGCGGAGGCGACCCGGAGCGCCATCAGCTGGATATCACCATCGACGGGCTGCTGGAGCGGGTGCTTGAGGCGATAACCGGCCCCT
>JBMCIH010000439.1:0-2758 GCA_048617055.1 Marinobacter sp.
ATCCGGCATCCCGAGGGAGGCGCTCTCGCCAAACAGGAACGGGAACTGAGGGATTCCGCCTATCGGGAACTCACCGACTGGATCTTTGATGAGACCCGAACCTATCGTGTTCCCCTGCAGCGCTCCGACAGGGCCGCCGGCAGCGACCCCGTGGTCTTTGGTGAGCTGCAGGTGGCCTATGACACCGCACCTGCTGCGGTCTCCTGGGTGGAACGCTCGTTACTGACGTTCCTGTTCGGCATCGTCCGGGCCATCATCGTCGGGCTGGTCTTGTTCGTGGTGGTCCACTGGCTACTGACCAAACCCCTGCAGAAACTCGTCCACGCCCTGACACGGGTAGATCCGGCCCACCCTGACCGGCACCTGTTACAGCGGCCCAAGGGGCATCGCAGGGACGAACTGGACGTTCTGGTACGGGTGATCAATAACCTTCTGGTGGCAGTGGAGGAAACCCGGCGCAAGCACCGGGACGCGGAGGCACGAGCCAATCACCTGGCCCGCTATGACCCGCTCACCGGCCTGGCCTCCCGAAAAACCATCCTGTCATCACTGAGCACAGCCCTGGAGGATTGTCGGAAAAACCAGCGCTGCCTCGCTGTCTACTGCTGTGGTATCGACGACTTCAAGTCAATCAATGAACAGCTAGGCTACCAGACCGGTGACCGGTTACTGCAGGCCATGGCCGAGAGGCTGGAAGGCTATGCCACCGAGCAGCGCATCCTGGCGGGCCGGCTGAACGGTGACCAGTTCGTGATAATCGCCAACCCTATCGAAGACCAGTACGAGGCGGCGGAACTGGCCGAATGCTTGCTGCAACTGTTCCGGGAACCCCTGCAGGCCGGCTCCAGCGCCCTGGAGATCACCGCCACCATCGGCGTTGCTCTCTATCCCACCGATGCGGACCGGCCGGACGACCTGCTGCACCACGCCGAGCAGACCATGACCCTGGCCAAGGCCGAGGCCAGCAACCACAGTCGTTTCTACATTGCCAGCATCGACCAGGAGATACGGGCCCGCAAACTGCTGGAGAAAGACCTGTCCCGGGCACTTCAGAAGCGGGAATTCCACCTGGTGTATCAGCCCCAGATAAGCCTGCAGAGCGACCGCATCATCGGTGCCGAGGCCCTGCTGCGCTGGTCCCACCCGGAACGGGGCATGGTGCCGCCGGACCAGTTCATCCCGCTGGCGGAGTTCAACGGCACCATTGTCGAAATCGGCCAGTGGGTGCTCGACGAAGCCTGCCGTCAGGCCTCCGCCTGGGCCGACGACGGCATGCCTCTGCGCATCGCCGTCAACCTGTCGGCGGTGCAGCTTCGCCAGGCCGACATTGTTGGCAGAGTTCTGGCTACTCTGGCCAGACACGAGATTCCCCCGGGGCGCCTGGAACTGGAAATTACCGAAACCGGTTTCATGGAAAACCTGGAAGACGCTGTCGACAAACTGCACCAGCTCAACAGTGCCGGCATCAGTATCGCCGTGGACGACTTTGGCACCGGCTACTCCTCACTTACCTACCTCAAGCGGATGCCGGTGAAAAACATCAAGATCGACAAACAGTTTGTCCAGGACCTGCTGGAGAACGAAGAGGACACCCGAATCGCCAACACCATCATCGACCTGGGCAAAAGCCTCAACCTGTCGGTGATCGCAGAAGGCGTGGAAACCCCCGAACAGGAGTTCTACCTCCGCCAGCGGGGCTGCCAGAGCGCCCAGGGCTACCACTTCAGCCGCCCCCTGAAGCCAGAGGCTTTTGAAGAATTTGTGGCCCAGTACCATGGCAGGCTTGAGGAAAACATGGACAATCCGCAATATAACAGCTGACGCCAACCAGGAACGGACGCACTATGACCTCCACACTCATCGGCCTCGCCGTCATCGCCGTTGTAGTTATCTACATCATCGCCATCTACAACCAGCTGGTATCCTACCGCAACCAGTTCAAAAACAACTTCGCCCAGATCGACGTACAGCTCCAGCGTCGCCACGACCTGATCCCGAATCTGGTGGAATCCGCCAAGGCCTACATGAGCCACGAGCGCAGCACCCTGGCGGAGGTCATGGAGGCCCGCAACGGGGCCGTCAACGCCCAGAAAGACGCCGCCGCCGACCCCGGCGAGGCCGGCAGAATGAAAAAACTCGGCATGGCCGAAGGCCTGCTGGACAAGGCGCTGGCCAACTTCTACGCCGTGGCGGAAAACTACCCGGACCTGAAAGCCAACGAAACCGTCCAGCAACTGATGGAAGAGCTCTCCAGCACCGAAAACCGCGTCGCCTTCGCCCGCCAGGCCTACAACGACAGCGTGATGAGCTACAACATCCAGCGGGAGAAGTTCCCCAACAACATCATCGCGGGCATGTTCAGCTTCAAGCCGACAGCGCAGCTGGAGCTGGAGTCGCCCGAGGCGCGGACGGCACCGAAAGTGAGTTTCTAGGAACAGAGGCCAGCACGTAGCTGGAAGCCCGGAGGCCGGGGCCACCTTCCCAGACCTTCAAAAACAGGGGTGGAACGCGTCAGCGTTTCACGGGCCGGCCAAGGACGGATGGCCCTGGACCAGAACGGCGACGCAGGAGCATTTCAGCCGTTATGGTTTTTGAAGAGCCTCCATGGATGGATTCACGGCGTGTCCGGGAAAGTGATCCCGGGGTCCTGGCCCTTCTCCGAGGTCTGCCTGCCCCTTTTTCCACAGGAATACACGACATGCCAGCACCTGGATTCTTCGAACGCCAGGCCACCGCCAAACGCAATACCACCCTGCTG
>JBMCIH010000440.1:0-2749 GCA_048617055.1 Marinobacter sp.
GCTCCCCGACCGCCATCCCGACTGGTATGGGCGCTGGAGCGATGGTATCAGCACCTTTTGCCAGGGCTGCAAGGCCTGCCAGCGGGCCCTTAATGCGTCCCTTGGCGAAGACGTCTGGACCACCGAAAAGGGCGAGGACGGCCATTGCCGGATGCGTTTCCGCAAGCGTGTCAGTCAGGGAAGCCGGCTGTTCACAGACCAGGAGCTTGAAACCCTGCCAAGAACCCGGGTTCAGCTGGCCCGGGAAAAGTTGGACGCCGGCGAGACCAACATCGAACCGCTGCTCAGGGGACAGCGCAAGGAATGGCAGCCATGGCATGACTTCGGTGTGGTCTGGCTGGAGTATTTCTACGCCACCGCGCTCGACAAGGGCGGCGCTGACTACCTGGATGAAATGCTGGCCCAGACCTACGAACCGGCCTTTGACGCCGGATTCCCCCGTTACCGTGCCTTGAGCGACCAGGAGCTGCTCGAAGAAGTGGCCAAAACCTGGAACTACCACTGTGCGGACTTCTCGGTAACGGAAGAAGACGACCGTTTCGTCTTCCGGCTCGATCCCTGTGGCAGTGGCGGACGACTGTTCCGGGGTGAAATGTGGCGGGACATGTTCCATTACGGGGAGCCGCTGTCACCAACCATGGCCGAACCCCACAACATCAACTTCAACCGGCACCAGGCGCCGACCTACTGTACCCACTGTGCAGCCTCGAACCGCGCCCAGCTCAGGGACGGACCTGAAGGCTCCAACCCCAGATTCTTTGTGATCGACGGACACGCACAGCAGAAACCGGGCCAGGCCTGCCGCCAGTTAAGCTACAAGAAAAACGCCAACCGGGCCGCCATGGATCCCGCATTACCCGCGCAGATCGGCGTTGATTGGTCATCCTCCGACCGGGCCATACCCGCTCGCAACCTGGAGAACAAGTGATGATATCGATGGAAGGAAAGACCGCCCTGATCACCGGTGGCTCAAGGGGGCTGGGACGGGCCGCCGCAAACCGGCTGGCGGAACTGGGCGCCAACATCGCCATCCTGGACATTGATGACCAGGCCGCCGCCACAGTCGAAGAAGTACGCCTTCTTGGGCGCCGGGCTACCTACCGGAAAACCGACGTGTCCAGCAACGAGGCCGTGCGGGCGGCGGTGGCATCGGTTGAGGAAGAGCTCGGGCATATCGACATCCTGGTCAATAACGCCGGTATCGTGAAGAACATTGCCCCCATCAGCCGTATGGCGCCGGAAGCCTGGCAGAAGGAACTGGGGGTAAACCTCAGCGGACCTTTCAACCTGATCCAGACCATTGCCCCCGGCATGGCCGAGCGAGGATGGGGCCGTATTGTGAATATTTCCTCGGCCGCTGCCCGTGGTGGCCTGTTTAACCAGGCCGGGTACGCCGCTTCCAAGGCCGGCGTGCTGGGACTCACCCAGAACGTCACCCTTGAGTTTGCGGGCAAGGGCGTCACCTGCAACGCCATTCTCCCCGGCGTCATCGGCACCGAGAATGTCATGGCCATGCCACAGGAAATCTTTGACCAGGCCGTCCGCCTGGTTCCCACCGGCCGTGTTGGCGAACCAGCAGAAGTGGCAGACCTCATTGCCTTCCTGTGTTCCGACCTGGCCGGTTACATCAACGGCGTCGACATTCTGATCGATGGCGGCGCTGCACTGAACACCGTGGTTCTTGGGAGCCGTAAAGCCCTGAAATCCTGAACAGGGAAACCGGACCTGAGGTACAACAACGACAATAACGGAGGCACACCATGCCTGTATCCCCCCGATTCCGAAAAGCACTGCTCCCGGTTACGCTGGCCGCCGGTCTTGCGGTTACCGCCACTGCCCACGCGGAACAGCTCAGCTATGCCCTGGGCTTCCCGCCCAATTCGGCCGCCGAGGACGCCGCCAACACCTTTACCAGCAAGCTGGAAGAGGCCACCGGTGGTGAGGTCACCACCAAGAACTACGCCATGTCATTGCTGAACCTGGCGGAAATGTCCGACGGTGTCCGGGACGGCATTGCCGATATCGGTAATGTGCTGACGCCCTATTTCCCAAGGCAGTACCCGCACGCCAATATGGCAGCAGAGCTGACCATGCTGCTGGCCCTGGACTCCCGCGCCGAAGGACGTCAGGGCATGGTCTATGCCGGGGTGATGGGGGAGTTTCTGCTGCTCAACTGCAAGGACTGTGTGCAGGACTTTATCGAGCAGGGACAGATCTACCTGCCGATGGGCGCGACCCCGGAATACCAGCTGCTATGTACAGCGCCCATCACCTCACCGCAAGACCTGGAGGGCAAACGACTGAGAGTCGCCGGTGCGCAATGGTCGCGCTGGGCAGACCACTTTGGCGCCTCCAGCGTGTCACTCTCCGGCAACGAGGTATACGAGGCCCTCGACCAGGGGGTCGTAGACTGTACGGTTCAGTCCAATCCGGAGCTGGGTAATTTTGGTCTAAAGGATGTGGTCACGGACATTACGGTGGGCATCCCGGGCGGAGTCTTCTCCGGCGGTTCGGTCAGCGTCGGCCTGGGGCCGTGGCGGAACCTGTCACCGGAGCACCGGGAGGGGCTGCTCAAGGCTGCCAGCCACCTCATGGCGGACATGACCTGGCGCTACCAGACCTACGGCGATCGGGATTTCGAAGAGGCCAGGGAAAGCGGCGTGACCATTCATGAGCCATCGGATGAGCTGGTCAAAGCCTCGCGGGCATTCGTCGAAAAAGACGTTCCAAGGATTGCCAGTCACTACAC
>JBMCIH010000441.1:0-2737 GCA_048617055.1 Marinobacter sp.
ACGGAGGTAATCTCAGAGCGAACGGAGGTAATCTCAGGGCGAACGGAGGTGATCTCAGGACGACCGGAGATAATCTCAGGGCGAACGGAGGTAATCTCAGGGCGGCCGGATATAATCTCAGGGCGACCGGAGATAATCTCAGGGCGAACGGAGGTAATCTCAGGGCGACCGGAAAACAGGGATAGATCAAAGACTGATAGTTCAAGGACGCGGACGGCGTCCTAACGGGGGCCACTTCCCCAGGGCTCAGTCCTTTTTCTCCGTGCGAGTCTTTGGCACTAGGCCTTTTCGTATTCTTCCGTTCGCCCTGAGCCTGTCGAAGGGCCGCGTGGCCAAAATCAGTGCTGCTCAGCCACCCACCGGTCCAGCATTGCCGTGGCATCCGCCACCGTCACCAGCTCCATCGCCCCCTCAAACTCCGCCTTGGCGCCCCAGCGGGCCTGGTCCACGGTCTGGCCGGTAAATTTCTCCAGTGCCTCCGGGTAGCGGTTCACACACCACCGCAGCGAGTTGTAGGGTCCTGACCGGTGCGGGTTGCTGGCGGCAAACAGGCCCAGCACATCCGTGCCCATGGCGCTGGCAATATGGGCCGGGCCGGTGTCCGGTGCCACCACCAGGTCGGCACGTCGGAGCAGGGCGGTGAGCTGTTTCAGGGTGTCTCTGCCACAGATATTGTGGGCGGATTCTTCCATGCCCGCCTCGATGGCCGCGCAGTATTCCGCCTCGAAAGGCGCCGGGCTGCCCACCAGGATCACCTTCATGTTGTGCCGGCGTATGGCGTGGTCGGCCAGCCGGGCGTAGCGCTGCGCCGGCCAGTTGCGCAGCGGGTGGCTGGCGCAGGGGCTGATCACCAGGTTGCGGCGGTCATCGGCCAGGTGGCTGCGGGCGAACCCGTGATCGGACTCGCTGAGGGGAATCTCCCAGCGCGGGGGCGCCGGGTCCAGCCCGAGCGGTTCCAGAAAGCTGGCCAGGCAGTCCCGCACATGCTGTTGGCGGGCCGGGGCAATACGGCGATTAACGAACAGCCCGTGCAGGTCCTTGCTGCGGTCCTGGTCGTAACCAATTTTTACCCGGGCCGGAACCAGCGCCGCCGCCAGGTTCGCCCGGAAGGCCACCTGCATGTGGAGCAGGCAATCGAACCGACGGCCCCGGAGCGTGCGCCGCAATGCCAGGTAGCCCTTATGCCCGGCCTTCTTGTCGAACACGATAAACTCCACGCCGGGCAAATCGCCCACCAGCTTCGCCTCCACCTTGCCGATAATCCAGGTGATTTTCACCCCGGGGATCTGTTCCTGAAGGCTGAGGATCACCGGGATGACATGGGTGACGTCGCCAATGGCGGACAGGCGGAGAATGCAGATGGAGTTGATCAAGGCAATACCCGTACAAGTTCGGAGTCGGTGAAGTGGAGCCCATGGCCCGGGTCCTGCTAAACTGCGCCCATTCTAGCCTAATCGGGAGTGTGACGTCTTTGCGCGACCCTGTAGGCCACTGACTGAGTGAACTGATGCTGGTTGTAAACCCCGCCTACAAGGACGTCACCGAAGACTGGTTTGATCCCGCCCACTGGGGCGCCCATGCGCAACCGGTTTCCGCTGGCGGCCGCGGCAGTGCGTGGTTTGTAACCACCGATCAGGGCGATATGGTGCTCCGCCAGTACCGGCGGGGCGGCATGGTGGCGCGGTTCTCCGAGCGCAGTTACCTGTTCACGGGCTGGAAAAACACCCGCTCCTACCGGGAGTTCGAGCTTCTCCGGGTACTCCATGGCCAGGGGCTGCCGGTGCCGGAACCCGTTGCGGCGACTGCCCAGAGGTCCGCTCTGTGCTACCGGGCCGCGATTCTGATCCGCCGTATCCCCGGCGCGGTTCCGCTGCCGGAGGTGGACAATCTGGACGATGAGTCCCTGTGGCGCGAAGTGGGCCGGACCATACGCCGGTTTCACGATGCCGGGCTGGATCATGTGGATCTGAACTGCGATAACATTCTTGTTGCCGGTGGTGAGGTTTACCTGATTGATTTTGATCGCTGCCGTTACCGCGGCACAGCCGCAAACAGGCGTGCTTCTGATGACAGGAACCTCAGCAGGCTACGGCGCTCTGTCGGCAAGCGGCTTGGAAAGATTTCGGAAAAACAGCCCCTGTTATGGAGCCGTCTTATGGAGGGTTATGATGGCGCCTGAAGGCCCGGTGCCCGGGTCGCCGATCCTGTTTCAACTCACTTTGTTCGGGTAGTGCTCTGTGGCCAAGTCTGTCTTCCCCCCGTTCATGGAGTGGGCTGTTGCCCTGACCATTTTTCTGTACCTCGGCGCCATGGTGCTTGTCCCTGGCGCATACGGCGTTGTGCCGGCGGTTCTGCTGCTCTTGTCCCTGGCAGGCTTCCGGCCCAGGGCTGTGGGCAGGGTTTTCGAGAAGGACGACTGGAAATTCGTGCTCGCACTGGTCAGCTTCCCTTTGATGGCCACCCTGCTCATTGTCTGGCATGGCGACAGTCTGTCCACCTTTGACCGGCCCAGCCGGTTTATCGCCGCTGCAATCATCCTGACACTCCTTATACGGGTGCGGCTTTCCCCGCTGGTCGTTTTTTGCGGTGCTGCGGCAGGGGGGGTGGCAACGGGTGGGTATTCCGTCTACCAGACTATTGTCGGCGGCGTGGGGAGAGTGACCAGCTTTGACAATGCCATCTACTTTGGCAATGGCTCTGTGGTACTTTCCCTGGTGGCATTCTGCTGGTTTGTTTA
>JBMCIH010000442.1:0-2730 GCA_048617055.1 Marinobacter sp.
GGCCGCCATTATCCGCTACGACGGTCTCAGCCAGGACTACCTCACCGGCTTCCTGCTGTTACAGGTGGCAAACCTGACCTTCGCGGCGGGTCAGGTGGGCTACAAACACCTGATGCAGGCGTATCCGTTGCCGGTGCCGGCCTGGCGGACCTTTGGCTATTTCTTTTTCGGTGCGCTGGTGATCGCGCTGCCGTCCTTCCTGGTGTTCGGTGACCGCTCCATGCTGCCGGTCACCGGTCTGCAATGGAGCGTACTGGCATGGCTGGGGCTGGCGGCGTCCGGTATCGGGCTCTACCTGTGGAACCGGGGCGCCTGCCGGGTGGATGCCGGCACCCTGGCAGTGATGAACAACGCCCTGGTGCCTGCCGGCCTGCTGGTCAACCTGCTGATCTGGAACCGGGAAGCGGACCTGCTGCGCCTGCTGATCGGCGGTGCAGTGATCGCCTTCTCCCTCTGGCTCAATGCCCGCTACCATCCACGGGCGCGGCTTGGCCTGGCGGTATGAAGTCAGCAGTCAGGCTTCGCAACGAACCGTGACATTTCCTTACACAACCTGCGGTTGCTAATTGTTAATATTTCGCTAAATTGACTTAAGTCAACAAGTTGCATGCCGATCCCCCGGCGGTCACTGATAGTCACCTCCACGCAGGAAATGCACCTCGCTATGCGCAAAAACGGCCCCGTTACCCAGCGTGAAGCCCGAATGAAACCGGGCAGCCGGCTGATCACCACCACCAACCTCAAGGGCGTGATCACCTACTGCAACAACGATTTCGTGGAAATCAGCGGCTTCAGCCGGGACGAGCTGATTGGCCAGGCCCACAACATCATCCGCCACCCGGACATGCCCCAGAGTGTGTTCAGGGCCATGTGGGACACCATCCGTGCCGGCAGACCCTGGATGGGAGTGGTCAAGAACCGTTGCAAGAACGGTGATCATTACTGGGTCAGCGCCTACGTCACACCGATCCGGAAAAACGGCGAAATGACCGGGTACGAGTCCGTGCGCGTCGAGCCCACCCGGGAGCAGATAGCCCGGGCCGAGCGGATTTACCGCCGGCTGTCCGCCGGCAGGAAGCCGCTGTCCGCCGGTACCCACTTGCGTTCGGTAGCCCGTGCCGGCTGGCCCATGCTGATTCCGCTGTCGGCCAGCCTGCTGGCCCTGGGCTGGGGCGTATTCTGGCCGGGTGCCGGGCTGATCATTGCCGGAGCCGTTGTCGGGGGCGTGGTGCAGATGGCGTTCCTGAACGCCCGCCTTAAGTCGCTGATGGATATGCGTCCCGACGCCTTCGCGGATCCGCTGGTGGCGCGCACCTACTCCGATGAAAGCGGGCTGTTCGCCCGGCTGGGCATGATGCTGATGAGCGAAAAGGCGCGGATCCGCACGGCCCTGGCCCGCATTGAAGACCAGGCCGGGGAACTGATGCGCACCGCGCGTGAGGGTTACGACCAGATCGAGGAAGGCGCCACGGCCATCCACCGGCAGCGGGAGGAAACCGATCAGGTCGCCTCCGCCATGAACGAGATGACCGCCTCGATTCAGGAAGTGACCGATACTGTAAACCAGAATGCGGAAGGTGCCCGCCAGGCCAGCACGCTGGCCCGGGACGGGGGCTATCTGAGCGGAGAGGCACGGCAGGCTATTGAACATCTGGTGGCGCAGGGCGCCACCGTGGGCGAGGCCATTGGCCGGCTGGGTGAGTCCACCGACAGGATCGGCGAGGCCGCCCGGCTGATTTCTGATATTGCCGAGCAGACCAACCTGCTGGCCCTGAACGCCGCCATCGAGGCGGCGCGGGCCGGGGCACAGGGCCGCGGTTTCGCCGTGGTGGCGGACGAGGTCCGTTCCCTGGCCCAGCGTACCCGACAGTCCACCGTGTCCATTCATGAGGTTATCGAGAACTTCAGTGCCCAGGTGGAGGAGGTGGTGGCCGCCACCCGCGAAGGGGAAACCATCGGTCAAAAGGGCCTGGCCAAGGTGCAGGAAACAGAAGCGGCCCTCAGGGACATCGTGGCCAATGTCGAGGGCATTTCCGACAGTTTCATCACCATGTCGGCAGCCTTCGAGCAGCAGAGCCAGGTATCCGACGAGATCAATCAGCAGGTGGCGCGTATCGCCGGGCTGGCGGATACCAACACCGAAAAGGCCCTGGGTGCGAAGGGCGCCAGTGATCAGGTCAGCCAGCAGGCCCGGGGCCTGAACGACCTGGTGTCACGCTTCGTCAGCCGGGAGTAGACCGGACGCCCTCACGCCGCGGCCTGCTCTTTCGGCGCAACCTGCCCTTAAACTGGTCATTTGAACTGGCATCCGCCGCCCTTGACTGGCAAAATCCCGCGCCAACTGCTGGTATCAGACAGGGAAGCCGGAAAGGGTCAGGGAAAACCATGACCAGTGAACTATTCTTCTTGCACCCAATACACGATGACAGGGTTTCATTATGTCTGACACTAACCTGACCGCCCGCGGTAACTGGTCGTCCCGTATGGCCTTTGTGCTGGCCGCCGCGGGCTCCGCCGTAGGGCTGGGTAATATCTGGAAGTTCCCCTACATGACCGGGGAAAACGGGGGTGGCGCGTTCGTCATCCTGTACCTGGTGTGTATCGCCGTGATTGGTATACCCATCATGATGGCGGAGGTGTTCCTGGGCCGGAACGGCCGCCGCAATCCCGTGGCCAGCATGCGCCTGGTGGCCGAACGCAACCTGAGCAATCCCGCCTGGCGAGTGTCTG
>JBMCIH010000443.1:0-2728 GCA_048617055.1 Marinobacter sp.
GGGTCTTCAGCCCCAGGACCGGGCGGTGCTCTATGTGGGGCGCCTCGCTCCGGAAAAAAACCTGCAACTGGCAGTGTCCTGCTTCGAACGTATTCATGCCCTGCACCCGCGGGCAAAGTTCGTGCTGGTGGGCGATGGCCCCCTGCGCAAGCGCCTGCAGGAAAAGCACCCGGACTACATCTTCTGTGGTGTTCGGCAAGGGGAAGACCTGGCCCGGCACTATGCCTCCGGTGACCTGTTCCTGTTCCCCAGCAAGACCGAAACCTTCGGCAATGTGGTTACTGAAGCCATGGCCAGTGGCCTGGCGGTGGTGGCTTTCAACGATGCCGCCGCCGCTGAGCATATCCGCCACCAGGAGAATGGCATGGTGGCGCCCCTGGACGATGATGAAGCCTTTGTGGAACACGCCCTGACCCTGGCCCAGCAGAACTCCCTGCTGGTCAGTATCCGTCATCAGGCCCGGCTGGATGCGCTGGACCTGGACTGGGACAGCCAGGTGGAACAGTTCGAGCAAATCACCCTCATCCCTTACAGGAGGGACCGCTATCATGCCGTCACCCAGGGTATCCCGCTTATTTGATCAGGTGGACCAGGCCGAGTTCGCCCTTTGCCGGTCCATCAACCGAAGTCTCCGCTTCCGCCCGGTACTGGCCCTGTTCAAGGTGGCCAGTCGCCTGGGGGACGGCTGGCTGTGGTATGCGCTGATCCTGTCGCTGCCGCTGCTGTATCCCGAGGAAGGCCTGGCTGTGGCCCTGCTGATGACAGCCACCGGCCTTGTCTGCACCCTCACCTACAAGCTACTCAAACACTGGCTGGTGCGGGAGCGCCCCTTCATCTCTTTTCCGGTGATCCGTTGCGGCACACCGCCACTGGACCGCTACAGCTTCCCCTCCGGGCACACGCTCCATGCGGTGTGCTTCAACACGGTGCTGGCTCTGACCCTGCCGGCGCTGGCCATTGCCATACTGCCCTTTACCCTGGCAGTGGCGGCTTCACGGGTGGTGCTGGGTCTGCACTACCCGAGCGATGTGCTCGCCGCGGCACTGATCGGTGGCGGCATGGGCATGACGGCTGTCACCCTGGGCGCCGAGCCCCTGCTAAGCCTGTTTGCCACTGCTGCCGGCTGACCCCTCACCGCTACTCGAACAGGCGCAGCTGGGCAACCGGCGCACTGTCCTCCCGAAAGCGGACACCTACCCCCAGCAGACGGACCGGCCGCTGCTCATCAGTAACCAGCTCATCAAGCAGTGGCAGATATTCCCGCGCCTCGGGATCATTGCCGGGGCCAGGCTCTCGCACCCGCTCCAGAGTGTGGGTGGAGAAGTCACTGTAACGGACCTTGATAAACAGCTTGTGCAGGGGCTTGCGGCTGCCCTTGCGCTCCAGCCTGCGGTGCAGGTCGTCCACCAGTGCCTGCATTACCTGCTGACAGGCCGCCCTGCCCGGCAGGTCCCGGTCAAAGGTCCGCTCCACGCTGACGGACTTGGCCACCCGGGTCACCACCACCGGCCGGTCGTCCTCACCATGGGCCATGCTCCACAGCCGCAGCCCCTGTTTGCCGAACACCCGTACCAGTTCCGCCTGCCCCGCCTGCTGCAGGTCGCCGCAGGTGGTCAGCCCCCGGTCACGTAGCTTGCCAGCGGTGACCGGCCCTACACCGGAGAGCTTTTCCACGGGCAACACCCGGACAAACTCCGCCACCTGGTCCGGGGTGACCACGAACAGTCCATCGGGCTTGTTCCAGTCGCTGGCAATCTTGGCGAGAAACTTGTTGGGAGCCACCCCGGCCGATACCGTAATACCGATGCGCTGGCGTACCTGCTCGCGAATGTGGCGGGCAATCAGAGTAGCGCTGCCCTGGAAGGCTTCCACCTCACTGACGTCCAGAAAGGCCTCATCCAGTGACAGGGGCTCCACAAGGTCGGTGATTTCCCGGAAAATGGCCATTACCTGGCGGGATACCTCCCGGTAGCGGGGCATGTCCAGGGGCACCATCACCAGATCCGGGCACAGGCGACGGGCCTCACCGCCGGGCATGGCCGAACGCACACCAAAGGCCCGGGCGCGGTAGTTACAGGTTGTTACCACGCCACGGCCGCCCTGGCCGCCCACGGCAATGGGCACCTCCCGCAGTGAAGGGTCGTCGCGCATTTCCACGGCGGCGTAGAAACAGTCGCAGTCGATATGGATGATCTTGCGCTGCATGGCCAGCTTTTACCGCATCTGTATAAACATACAGCCTTGTATATTACGGCATCTTGCCGAGAATGTCAGACATTTGCAGCACAGGAACACAGCATTATGAGCACCGACTTTTCCGGCCAGACCCGCACCGAAATCGAGGCTGCGGCCTTCCGCCGGCTGCTACGCCATCTGCAGGAACACACCGAGGTGCAGAACATTGACCTGATGAACCTTGCCGGTTTCTGCCGTAACTGTCTGTCGAAGTGGGTTCGGGCAGAGGCTGCCGAACGCGATGTGATGCTGTCAGATGCCGAGGCCAGAGAGCATATTTACGGCATGCCCTACGACGAGTGGAAACAAAGGTACCAGCAGGGCCCGAAGCAGGCCCATGGCGGAGAGCAGCAGTCATGAGGATCAATGATGCCCTGAAGATCCACCTGGCGTCGCTGGAGGCCGGCCATTCCGACTTCGAGGACACCCTGGCGCTGGTGACCCGTCACTTCGACTATGCGCCCACCGGTTTCCACAATGGGCCGCTGTACAA
>JBMCIH010000444.1:0-2719 GCA_048617055.1 Marinobacter sp.
CTTGCGGGGCGTGTCTGAGAAAATGATACCGCTCCCCGGCCGGTCCCCGAACAAGCGACTCAGCGATTCTTCCAGACCGGCGCACGCTTCTCAGCAAACGCGCGGGAGCCCTCAATGGCATCCTCGGATTGCATCACCGGCGCGATCACCCCGGCCTGGCGCTCAAACATCTCATCCAGGGACCAGTCCTGCTGTTGGGCGATCACCGCCTTGGTGGCCTTCAGTGACAGGGGCGCGTTGGCGGCGATGGTGCGGGCCAGTTCAAGGGCGCCGGTCATCGCCTCACCCGCGCTCACCAGCCGGTTGATCAGCCCGAGGTCATACATCCGCTGGGCGTCCGCCATATCACCGGTCAGGGCGAGTTCCATCGCCACCCGGTAGGGCAGCTGACGGGGCAGGCGCAGCAGGCCGCCGGCACCCGCTGCCAGGCCCCGCTTCACCTCCGGCAGACCGAACTTCGCGTTGTCGGCGGCGACAATCAGATCGCAACTGAGGGCCAGCTCGCAGCCACCGGCCAGGGCATAGCCTTCGATAGCCGCGATAACCGGTTTACTCAGCTTTGCCTGTACGAAACCGGCGAAGCCCTTGTCATCGGTGACGACTTTCTCACCCGCAACAAAGGCCTTCAGGTCCATACCGGCACAGAAGGAGCCACCGGCCCCGGTCAGGATCACCACCCGCACGTCGTCCCGGGCTTCAAGGTCATCCAGGGTCTTGTCCATGGTCTCGGCAACCGCCTGGTTGATGGCATTCTTTGCTTCAGGACGGTTCAGGGTGACGATGGCAACGCCATCTTCGACGTTCAGTTCGATCACGCTCATGATTGTTTCTCTTGTTATTGACGGGGACTGATATTTCAACACGCCGTAAACCACCGCGCCTCGGTCAAACCGACGATCTTTACCCTACATCAAAGCCACCGAAAACCCGCCGTCGACCACCAGGTTGGTGCCGCTGACATAGGCGCCCGCGTTACTGCACAGATACAGCACCGCATACCCGATATCTTCAGGCTCACCCAGGCGCTTTACAGTGGTTTTCTCAACAATGCGTTTCTTGGTATCGGCGTCAAAGGCATCCGCCAGCTTGGTCTGGATGACGCCGGGCAGGACAGTGTTGACCCGGACGCCTTCCCCGCCGAACTCAAGGGCGAATGACCGGCTCATGCCGATCAGCGCCGTCTTGAGGGTGGAATAGAGACTCAGCATGTGGTCCGGGTGCAGGGCAGCAACGGACGCCAGATTAACGATGCTGCCGCCGCCTTTGGAGCGCATCAGTCGCACGGCTTCCACCGACATGAACCAGTAGCCTCTCAGGTCCACCTCGACAGTCTTGGTGAAGAGGCCAACCTCCGTGTCTTCAATGGTTCGCCAGGGGCTGAGCACGGCGTTGTTGACCAGGATATCCAGGCCACCATGCGCCTCTTTGAGCCAGGCAGACATGGCTTCGATGTCCTCCATTCGGCCGATATGACACGCCCGTCCTTCCGCACTCAGCCCCTGCTGATGAAAGCCGGCAGCAATGGCATCGCACTCATTCTGCTTACGGCTACTGATGATCACATGGGCACCTGCCTGGGCAAGTACCCGGGCCGTCGCTTCGCCGATCCCCATGGTCGACCCGGTAACCAGGGCCACCTTACCCTCCAGGCTGAAGGCCGATGCCAGTTCCGGTGGTAGCTGTGCGGTCATGGTTTTCCCCCTTGATGAAAGCAGCTTGTTGTTGCCGGGATGACGTGGGGGGCCTGCTGGCTCACTGGTGGAACCTCACGCTGGCCTTCCCCGGCGTTATGACTTCTCCGGCTTCATTCACAATGGCCAGTTCGACGTCGACCTCACTGTCGGCTTCCCGGACGTCCGTTATGCGCCCACGGGCGCGCAGCGTTTCTCCGATATAGGCCGCCTTCCGGTTGCTGTATTCAAAGCCCAAGAGGGCGCCATCTGTGCCCACCCACTCCAGCACCAGCTGGGTCAGGAAATCCCCCTGCAGCGGGCCGTCAATCACGATGCCAGGGTGGCCCTCCTCCCCAGTGGTGTAGGGGTGGTCATAATGGATCCGGTGGTGGTTCCAGATGGCGGCGTTGTACATGAACAACTGCACCTCATCCGGCTTGAACGCCCGCTCCGGTAATGGGTCGCCGACATGAACCCGCGATAGCTTCATGGTTACCTCGCAATGCGGGTGGAGCGCTCCGTCATGACCGACTCCCCCGCTTCGGTTTCAACACGGTTTTCAACCACTGCAAAGATCAGCGGCCCCTGCGCCCCTTCCTTTTCGAACAGGTCCAGCAGTGTCTGGCGGGACACCAACACATCGCCGGGATAAATGCCCCGGAACCAGGTCTGCTGCGTGCCCCCGGCCATCACCCGCTTGAGGGGCAGTTCCGGCACCAGCCCGGTGTCCGGTGGCAGGCCATCATGGCCCAGCTGCTCCCGCGGCAATATGGGCAGGAAAAGTCCAAACAAAAACATGGGGGGCGCCTCGTCCCCATCGATAAACCGTTGCAGGCGCTGGCCTGTCGCGGCCGAGTATTTGCAGATTTCGCGGCGGGTCACTTCTGCACGGACGGGGGGTATTTGGCGCCCGACCGCTGCCTTGAGTTCCGGTGTCAGCAACGCCATGGTTAAACTCCTCAATGGTCCAGTCCGAGACGGGATCTGGCTTCTGCATCCAGTTTTCGGAAATCGATCTTGCCCTCAGGCGTCACCGGCCAGGCTCC
>JBMCIH010000445.1:0-2693 GCA_048617055.1 Marinobacter sp.
TCCGGTCTGATTTTCCAGCAATGAGGTGGACCATGGATGTGGCCTTTCGCAAACGCCGGGCCGTCGGCGCCCTGGTCCCGCTGTTTTTCACCGTGGTTACTGCTCCGGCGGCGTCAGAGGAGCTCAGCTACACCGCCACAACCACCCTGTTTACCGACCTCACCCATACGGAAAGGGGCTCACGCAGTGATACCCGCCTCGGGGCCGGTGCCAGTGGTGACATTGGCGCCAACCTGCTAACCGGGCCCCACCAGCTGGACGCGCTTTACGGCGCCTCGCTGGAAAGCGACCGCAGCACCGTGGCCACCGGTGACCGGGACAACTTCTCCATACGCGGCTCCTCCCGCTACAACTTTTATGACCCCGGCAGCCGCTTCGACTTCAATGCCGGCCATACCATTCGCTCGGTGCGTAACGAGACCGGCTTCACCCTGAATGAGTCTGCCTATGATACCCAGAATGCGGTCAATGCGGGTGCCGGCGTATCCTTCTACCCGGGCGAACTGACCACGCTGAGGGTCGGCGGGCAGGCGGCAAAAACCTGGGCCGAGGACGACCTTCAGGATGGCGAATCCTCCAGCGTCGACGCCAACCTGATGCGCCAGATTTCCGAGCGCAGCACCGTGTCCCTGACCGGGCGCCGGGCCTGGGAGGATGAGGGTGACACTGACATCACCATCGACTCCGCCTCCCTGGGGCTTGATACGCGGCTGGAAAACGGCAGCTTCTCCATGACGGCGGGCGTTTCCCGGGCAGAGAGCGACGAGGTGGATAACGAGGCCGTAATCGGCTCCGTCTCCCGGCAGTGGCAGACTTCACTGACCAGTACCCGGGCCAGTTACGAACGCACCCAGAGCAGCACCCTGCTGGACCTGGCGCTGGCGCCGCTTCCCGAGCTGGGTATTGAAGATGAGTATTCGGTGCGGGTCCAGGGCCTGACGGTCAACGACACCATAACCCTGGAGCACAGCACCCAGCGGGTCTGCGACCTGTGCACCGTGAACCTTATCGTCCGGGGCAGCGAGGAGGAAAATGTATCCACCGGTGACGAGACCTGGGAGTACCTGGCTGGCGCGGGGCTGGGCCTTGCGGTTACCGAGGACAAGACTGTGGATTTCGACTACCGCTGGCAGGGCGATGCCCTGGAGGAGCGCAGTTCCATCGACGACCAGCGCCACAGCTTTATTGTGACCTACCGTCACCAGCTGACGGACCTTGCGACCTGGGGGGCATCGTTTGATACCGCCTTTACCCGGGGCGAGACAGATCAGGAGCGATACCAGGCGAGGCTGTTTTTCACCCTCGGCTGGGACGGTATGGAAAGGGCCTGGTAACGGCGGAAGCGGTCAACGACAAGAACAGGGAAGACGCTGTGTTCGAGAACAGAAAGACAATCCATCTGCCGGCGGAAACGCCGCCCCAGCTGATTGTGGTGATCGATACCGAAGAGGAGTTCGACTGGAACGCCGAACCGGATCCCGAGGCCACGGCGGTTACTGCCATGGACCACATCAGCCGGGCCCAGGATATCTTCAATGAGTACGGTATTGCGCCCTGCTATGTGGTGGACTATGCGATTGCCAGCCAGCAGCGCAGCGTCGCGCCCCTGAAGGCGTTCCTGGAAGCCGGACAGTGTGAGATCGGCGCCCACCTGCACCCCTGGGTGAATCCGCCGGTGGAAGAGACTCTGTCCCGGTCGAACATGTACCCGGGCAATCTTGCGGAGCCACTGGAGCGGGAGAAGCTGACCCGGCTTCGGGGCACCATCTTCGAGAATTTTGGCGTTGCTCCCCGCATCTACAAGGCCGGGCGTTACGGATACGGTCCCAATACCACCGCCCTACTCAACGACCTGGGGTTCGATATCGACCTGTCGGTTTGTCCGCCACTGGACGCCCGCAGCGATGGCGGGCCGGACTACCGCTATTACGATGCCTGGCCGTTCTGGTATGGCCGGGGCAGTAAGCGGATTCTGGAGATCCCCGTCACCGGTGGTTTCGTGGGCTGGGCGGGCAGACTATCGCCACCGCTGTTCGATCTGGCCATGGCCCTGCGCCGGTTCCGGGCCCCGGGCATCCTTGCCCGCCTGGGCATGGTGGACCGGCTGATGCTGTCGCCAGAAGGTTTTCCGTCCCACGAACATATCAAACTGACCCGCGGCCTCTATCGCCGGGGCGTACGAACCTTCACCTGGAGCTTTCACAGCCCCAGTGTGGTGCCCGGCCACACCAGTTACGTGCAGAACGAGCAGCAACTGAAGGCGTTTCTGGACTCGTTCCGCCGTTTCTTCGATTTCTTTTTTAACGAACTGGGCGGGCAGGCCACAACGCCCACCCGGCTGAAAACGCATATGGAGAAGTTTGCATGAAAGTGCTTGGTATTTCGCCGCTGGACAAGGACGCAACGGTCTCGGTTGTTGAGGATGGCGAGATCCTGTTCGCCGCCGGCGAGGAGCGTTTTTCCCGGGTCAAACAGCAGGACGGCTTTCCCCAGCTGGCCCTGGAGAAGGCCCTGGCCTATACCGGGAGCAAAATGAGTGATTTTGACCTGGTGTGTTATCCGTTTCTGACCTGGGAGAACGAGGCCAGGCTGTTCACGCAGAACCTGGAAGACGAGCGCCAGTTTATCCGCAGCTTCGAACCGGCGGATCTCAGCCGGCAGATCAAGGAGGCCCTCGCCAAAGTGCCGGACCG
>JBMCIH010000446.1:0-2688 GCA_048617055.1 Marinobacter sp.
TGCCACCAGCCGGAAACCGGCAATAGGGTTACGGGCCTGAAACCGGTTCGCCGCCCTGGCATGGACGGCTCGGAAGTGCCAGCTTCCTCCCCGGAGGACCTTGTATTTACCCTCCTCAGGGCCTGAGGGATCCGTCACCGGGCCTTCCTCATAGGGACCAAACCAGTCAGCGCACAGCTCCCAGACATTACCCAGCATGTCGTGAAAGCCCCAGGGGTTCGGCTTATGACGGGCTACGGGTTCAGGGCCGGACGACGCCGCAAAGGGCTCGCACCCCGGCAGGACCGATTTGCCGGATACATTGGCCTGGGAGTCATCAAGACAGTCACCGGTGTAGTAGGGCCCTTCAGTACCTGCCCGGGCGGCATATTCCCACTCTGCTTCGGTGGGCAGGCGGTAGTCCCAGTCCGGGTCCTCCTCGCTCAGTGCCTTGATGTACCAGTCCACCCAGTCCGGCTGCAGGCCGTCCACCGGACAGTCGTCACCGCAGTCGGGAAAGGCCGAGGGCAGCCCCTCCACCAGCTCCAGCCACTGGCCACGGGTGACCGGTGTGGTCTGCAGCCAGAAGGGTTCGGAAATGGTGACCTTGTGACGCCGCTCGTCAGACTCATGGCCGGGGGCATCTTCGGCACTGCCCATCATGAAGGTACCGGCGGGCACACGGTTGAACGTCATACCCAGATCGTTGGTAACCTGCTCCAGCTCGGCGCAGAGCCCCTGGCCGGCTGTCAACAGGGCACCCAGCAGCATCGGCGTCAGCGCCCTTGGTCTAATACTGTTCCGGTCCTGCATATCAGCAAATCACTGGCACAGCACTACTCCGCTATCGGCAACACTAATAATACCAATGCCGGTGACCGCAGCGGACCACCGGCATTGGGACTAACAGGCTGCCCGTGGAACAGTCAGTCCAGGGTTTCGAGGATCAGGTCCGCCAGAACCCGGGAGCCAGCGGAAGTCGGGTGGATACCATCAGAGCTGATGTACCGGCTCTCGTTACCCTCGAAGGCGGGGCGGGTGTCGATGAACTTCACTCCCATGTCCGGGTAGTTCTCCGCTTTGTAGCTCATGGAGAGGTTGTTGATCTGATCCTGCTCGGGATCGCCCAGGTTGTAGTAACCGAGGAAGATGATCTCGTCGATGCCGTCCTCCTCCATGTCGTTATACATACCGGCAAGGGTCTGTTCGATACCCATCAGTACTTCTTCCACACAGGCGTCGGTGGTGCAGTCGCCGCCTTCTCCAATCAGGAAGTCGTTACCGCCGCCGTTCATGATCACGGTGTCGATACCGTCCTTGTCGGCATTCTCGTACTGCCTGGGTATGGTGTAGCGCCGACTGCAGATCAGGCTGCCGCCGTTAACCTGACAGCCACTGCGGGCGTGGGTGTCGATATTCTCGTCCAGGTCCTCTTCCAGGTACTCATGGATATCGCCGGAGAGCGCAAAAATGGAGTCGCCGACAATCATCTTGTCCGCGCTGGAACCGCCACCGCCGATTGCCCAGGCGTTAAAGGCCACACAAGAAGCCAGTACCGCCAGCCCGAGTTGTTTTACGTTGTTATCAAACATAACCGCTGTTCTCCTGATTGTGGTTTTTGGAACTCAGATCACTTCCCTCGCCGGGCGGGGAGGCTGATCGGTTACTGTTTCAGGCAGGAAAAGTGTATGGGGGGCTTGCCGGCACTGACTATGACGTGACTGGCAAAACAGGCGGTCTTACGGGAAGCCTTGCGTTACAGGCACCGGCGCAACGGGATGGGGTTCACAAGGCCCACGGAAAGGTTAACCGGCCGCCCAGTGCCTCAGCCGGGCCACGGCCAGGAAAGCAGCCAGCAACAGGCTGCAGAACACCGCGAACCACTCCGGCCAGCGGGTAAACCAGGAACGGAAGCCCTCGCCGGCGGGGGTATACGGCACCTGCGCCACCAGCCCCACGCGCTGGCGAAAGGGCGTGGACGCCAGTATGCGGCCGGAGGGCGCCACCACGGTTGAAGGGCCATTGTTGATGGCGTGCACCAGCGAGATCCGGTTCTCCACCGCGCGCAGCACCGTCGCCCCTGCATGCTGCCAGGGCTGGCGCGAGTCACCGAACCAGCCGTCGTTGGTCAGCACTACCAGTAACGGGCTGTCAGGCACAGCGGCAACCGAGCGGGCAATGTGGCCCGGAAAGGCACTTTCATAGCAGATGGCAGGCACCAGATAGGCGCCCCCGACCGGGAACGAAACCCGCTCCGAGCCGGGGGTCAGGTTGGCGAAGAACTCCCCCAGGAAGTCATCGGTCCACTCCACCAGCCAGGGAAACTGGCGGGACAGGGGCAGGGTTTCGCCAAAGGCCACCAGTTCATGCTTGCGGTAGCGGCCGGCAAGGTCGCCCTCGGCATTCAGAAACAGGGACGCATTGTATTCCTGGAAATCACGGCCGCGGCCCTGCTGCTCCGCATCGTGGAAAATCAGCGGCAGCCCCAGGGCGGAGACGTTGCGCCGGTAGGCGCCGGGCACATGGTCAACCTCAAAATACCCCTTGTAACGGGTCTCCGGCCACAGGATAACCTCGGCACCCGCCCTCGCCAGCTCTGTGCTCAGTTCCATTTCCGGCGGCCACGCCCGGGCATAGCCCGGCTCCGGGTCCGGTACCGAGGCACTGGGCGTTTCATGGGGCTGCACCACACCCACGGACAGCTCCGGC
>JBMCIH010000447.1:0-2668 GCA_048617055.1 Marinobacter sp.
GGTAGGGCTACCCCGGAGCAGTGGCTATGACCTGAGTAACAGTTAGACCATTACAAAAGCGCAACCGGAACCTGCCCCGGGGCAGCTAGCGCTGCCCCCCATTCATCCGTGATACATTTGGCCCTTTCCAAAACCGCAACCGGGGAGCCTCAGAGCCCATGGCCAGCCTACTGATCCTCAAGACCGGGTCCACCTATCCCGGCATCCGCCAGCAGTTCGGTGATTTCGACCAGTGGTTCGAAAAGCGGCTGGCCCCACATGAAGTGACCATCTGCGATGTTACAGCGGAGCCCCCACCAGGCATGCCCACTGACTGGCAAGGCATCCTGGTCACAGGCTCCCCGTCCATGGTGACAGACCGGGAGCACTGGAGCGAACGGGCCGCCGCTTGGCTGGCCGAGGCTGTCAGGGCTCAGGTGCCGGTGCTGGGTGTCTGCTATGGCCACCAGATGCTGGCCCAGGCCCTGGGGGGAGAGGTCGGTTTCCGGGAACAGGGCCGGGAGTCCGGCACCTTCGACGTACGCCTCACGACCAGGGGTGAAAGCGATCCTCTGCTTGGGCAGTTGTCCGCCGTTTTTCCGGCCCACCTGACCCATGCCCAGTCCGTGCTCAGATTGCCACCCGGGGCCTGCCTGCTGGCCGAATCCGATGGTGACCCGCACCAGGCCTTCCGTATCGGGCACCACGCCTGGGGCGTGCAGTTCCACCCCGAATTCGGCGAGCAGATCATGACAGCTTACCTGGCAATCCAGGCTCCGCGCCTGGAAGCGGAAGGGCAGGACCCCCAGCAGCTGCAGGCTGCCGTACGGCCCACGTCGGAAGCCACCAGCCTGTTGATCCGTTTTGCCGACTACGTGCGTAATCTCGGTAACGGCTGAGCAACCGCAAGAGGATGTAGCGCAAGTTACTTATTGATCCACTTGTGATTAGCTTCGTATAGAATCTGTAACAGCCCTTGCGACGATCTGCATTGTGTTGTTGGACTTTTTCTGGCCGGCGCCTGCCGGCCTTTTTTTGTGTCCGCAGGAAAGTGCTTCGCCTATCTCTCCTTCAGCAGCAGGAAATGCTCGACCAGCCGGATCATAAGGGTTTTCTGATCCGGCAGGCTTTCCGCCACCAGCAGGGCCAGGGCCACCAGAGTGTTGTCATTGATCAGCTGCTCTACCGGCCGGGCCAGCAAAACGGCATTCCGGCGCAGATACCACAAAAACAGAAACGAGCCACAGCGTTTGTTGCCGTCGGCCAGAGGGTGGTTCTTTATCACGAAGTAAAGCAGGTGAGCAGCACGGGTGGCGACGTTGGGGTAAAACAACTCATCCCCGAAACCCTGCTCAATAGTGGCCAGTGCCGAAGCAAGGCCATCTCCCCGTAACTGGCCAAACAGCTCGGTGGCTTCGCCCTTGGCCATCAGGGTCTTTTTGAGCTCGCCAATAGCCTGAATTGCTTCATCCAGCTCCAGCGGCTTCATGTCCGGCTGCCTCGTGCCGACTTCGGCCAGTTGCTGCTCATCGTAGCCTTGCAGCAAACTCCAGGAGCGGGCGTAATCACTGATCACCCGCGCGACGGCTTCGCCGTCACTGGACACCAGACCCTGATTGGTGAGGGTGCGGCTCAGCAGGTCTACGGCCTGCTCAAACTCGATGCCACGCTCGGCCAGGCGGCGCTGGTTGAGGGTGTAGCCCTGAACCAGGTGGTCTTTGAGTACCTGGGCGGCCCACTGGCGAAACTGGGTGGCGCGTCTGGAGCTGACCCGGTAGCCCACCGAAATAATGGCATCCAGGTTGTAATGCTTGATGCGGCGGCGAACCTGCCGGTTGCCTTCCTGGCGAACTACTAAGAAATCCTTAGCAGTTGCTTGCTCAACCAGTTCCCGATCCTTGAATATGTTCTGAAGGTGCATGAGCACGTTTTCAGAGTGGTGTCGAAAAGCTGACCCATCTGAGCCTGGCTCAGCCAGACCGTCTCCTGATCCAGCGCCACCTCCAGCTGCGCCTGGCCATCGCTTGAGGTGAAGATGCGTACCTGTTGTTCAGTCATGACCTTTCCCTGGCGTTGGGTGTAAAAGGTCCAGTATAACGGGGCGTTATGTCTTTGGCAGACGATAAATCGAGGTTTCAGAAACAACAAAACCCGCGCGAGGCGGGCTTCATTGCTGAAAATGATGGTGGGCCCAGCTGGACTCGAACCAGCGACCAAGGGATTATGAGTCCCCTGCTCTAACCAACTGAGCTATAGGCCCAAATTCTGATTTTCCGATTGCCTTCAGGCAGGCTGTTCCTCGGGCCTTGCGCCCTCAAAACAGCGGGATTATGCCTTCCTTCGGAAGGTCCGGGGCTCAAGCGCCCGTTCGCTCCGCTGCGATGTGCCACTGGCACATCGGTCGGACCTCACCCCCAGCTCTAACCAACTGAGCTATAGGCCCTTTTCAAACTTTTGCCTGCCGGAAACAAAGCGGGCGCCATTATACCGTTGAGGCATGGCGCCCGCTACTGTGTGGGGCGTATTAACCGTTGCCCTGGTCGTCGATGAAGCCGCGCAGGTGGTCAGACCGTGACGGGTGGCGCAGTTTGCGCAGGGCCTTGGCCTCGATCTGGCGGATCCGCTCCCGGGTAACGTCGAACTGCTTGCCGACTTCCTCAAGGGTGTGGTCGGTGTTCATCTCGATGCC
>JBMCIH010000448.1:0-2667 GCA_048617055.1 Marinobacter sp.
CCGTCTATGATGGTCTGGAGCGAGTCTTCGCCGTTAGTTTCAGATACATTAATTTCAACCGCACCAGCGGTAGCAGCCCAGCCAGTCAGAGCTGTTGCCAGAAGCCATGGTTTGTAGTTCATCTTTCTTCTCCATAGAAGTGACTGTTGCTTTCCTTGCAGCCCGGCTATCTCGGTATCTTTGTCCTTGAGACCCGTGGCTTTCCGTCCCACCCTCACGACTGGTTTGGCGATTGACCGGTAGGAACCGGACTCTCGGCTTTGTGCAAGCGATATCCGTGCCATCTTAAAAAGTCCATGTAAATCAGAAGGATAGTTTTGTGGATTCTGTGGGGATGTAAATAAGTTCGACACCATCTGGTGCCTTTGGCAACGGCTGAAGGGGAAGGGTTGGGGTGGGATGTGAAAGCAAGAAAAACGGGTGTCAAAATGATCGACACCCGTTCCGGAACGTCGCGGCCGGGGTTTCCTACAGCGCTTCATTCACCGCATCAAGATGCTCCTGAATCTCGTCATTTTCCGGCGCCAGCGCGAGGGCCTTTTCCAGCACGGCTTTGGCTTCGTCGTTGCGGTCGGCCAGGTGCAACAGCCAGCCATAGGTGTCCAGTATGGCCGGGTTTTCCGGGGCCAGGTCCCGCGCCTGGGCGGCGAGGGCGATTGCCCGCTCCTGGTCCCGTTCACGCAGCAGCCAGGCCAGGTTGTTCAGGGCTACGGCATTGTCAGGGCGATGGCCAAGGGCTGCCTCGTAGCTTTCGATAGCATCGCTTTCGGCGCCGTTGGCCATCTCATATTCCGCGCGGTTCAGGTGGGCAGCGGCGCTGTTGGGGGCGGCATCCACCCAGGCTTCGGTCAGCTGGTCAACTTCATCCGGTGAGTGGCGCCTGGCCAGGCTGACCAGGGTGGGCAGCAGTTCGGCGTTGCCGGTGTCCTGCCACCGCTCCTGCAGGTGCTGGTAGGCGGCGGCCTCGTCATCTTCCTGTGCGGCAAGCAGCCGGGCGCGGGTCAGGTCGATGGCGGGCTGCTCGCCGTAGGTGTCTTCCAGTTCATCCAGGCTGGCCAGGGCATCTTCGTGCTTGCCCTCAGCGGCCGCTACCCGTACCGGTATCAGGGCGAAGCTCAGGTTGTCCGGGCGCAGCGAGGCGGCTTCACCGGCTTTGGCGCGGGCAGTTTCCCAGTCCTCCTCCCCGGCGGCCTGTTCGGCTTCCGCTACCAGCATCTGTGCGGAAATCGTCTGGGACTCGTCAGTCTGCTCGTCGTCCGGAATGCGCGAGAGCAGGTCACGGGCCTGCTCCAGGTTGCCCTCCCGAAGGTGGATCTGCGCCGCCAGGGTGTAGCTGTTGACCGCCAGGGCTTCGTGCTCCCCGGCAATATCGCTCAGCCAGGATGCCACTTCCTCCGGGCTGTGGTTGCGGGCATAGGCCCGTCCTGCTGCCTGTATCAGGTTCAGGTTGTCCGGCTGCAGGCGGGCCGCATCGAGCAGGCTGTCCACAGCTTTCTCATGCTCGCCCTGGCTCTGGTAGATGCTGGCCAGGGCAGCCAGCGCGGGCAGGTGTTCCGGGTCGGCCTCCACCTGTTCTTCCAGGCGGGCCCGGGCCGACTCGGTGTCTCCCATACGGTGCTCTGCCATGGCCGCCAGGGTGAGGGCCTGGGGCTCGTCGGAGAATCCGTTGATGAGTGACTCGGTGACCTCCTCGGCTTCGCTCTTGCGGTCGGTATTGAGCAACAGCGCCAGGTAATACTGGGTGACTGTCCAGTCCTCGGGGGTTTCGGTGAAGGCCACCCGCATCTGCGCCAGGGCCTGCTCAGTCCGCCCCTCGCTCATGTAGTGGCGCGCCAGCGCCAGGCGCAGACGGGAGCGGGACCGGTCATTTTCCAGCGCTTTGCTCAGGCTGGCAACGCCGGCATCTTTGTGGTCGGGCAGCGACAGTGCCAGCAGCCCGTGCATGGCCAGCAGCTCGACATCCTTGGGCCGGGCCTCGATGGCCCGTTCAAGGGTTTTGAGGGCCTCCTCCCGTTTGCCGGTGTCGATCTGGGCAATGGTGGCAGCGCGGATAAAGGGTGTGGGAGTGGTTTCGGCGTCTATATTGCTGGTCAGCAGCGACTCGGCGTCGTCGGTGCGGCCTTCCTGCAGGTTGAGGGTGCCCAGCATCATGGCCACCCGCTCGTTATCGGGGTTCTGCTGAAGTAACTCTTCGAGGGTCGACCGGGCAGAGTTCAGGTCGCCGCGCTGGATGGCCTCGATGGCGGATTCGGCACGGTCACGGGTGTCGGAACTGGTGTTCTCGGCCAGAATCTTGTTGTACACCTGCGCCTCGCTCACCCGGCCCTGTTCAGTCAGGCTGCGGGACAACAGAGTGAGGATGTCGCGCCGTACCGGCAGGAAGATATCTGAGCTGGGCACGCTGGAGGTGGCATCGGTCAGCGCCTCGGTGCTCTCTTCCACATCGCCCATGCGATAGTAGGTCAGGCCGGTCAGGTACAGGATGTCCGGGTCTTCGCCATGCTCTTCGGTCCAGCCCGTCAGGGTGTCGATGGCTGCGTCCGGCTTGTTGGCGGCCAGCAGGGCCTTGGCGAGGGCCGCGGTGATCTCCGGGTCGTCCGGGTGTTGCTCCTGCAGGGCCCTGAGGTTGCTAATGGCTTCTTCATGCTTGCCGGCCAGTCGCTGGGC
>JBMCIH010000449.1:0-2657 GCA_048617055.1 Marinobacter sp.
GTGCAGTGCAGTGCAGTGCAGTGCAGTGCAGTGCAGTGCAGTGCAGTGCAGTGCAGTGCATAATATGACTACTTCGACGACGGTACGTCAAGGTGCTTTGAGAAAGTTTTCGAGCAGATGCTCGCCCATGGCTTCCGGGTGGCCGGAAACGGGGTTCTGTCCCGGGTTCAGCCAAGACTCTTCACGAACACCTTGGAGTTCCGGCGGGTGTTATAGGAGGCCAGTTTGGGTCCGGGCAAAGACTGCACCGATGAGGGCTCGAAGCCACGCTCCCGGAACCAGTGTTCAGTCTGGGTGGTAAGCACGAACAGTCGCGCCAGGCCCTGGGCCCGGGCCATGCGCTCGATCAGGGACAGGATATCGTCGCCCCGTCCGCCCCGGCGGTAGGCCGGGTCGACGGCGAAACAGGAAAGCTCGCCGGCCTGTTCCTCCGGATAGCTGTACAGGGCGGCACAGCCAATGATCATGCCATCCCTTTCGGCCACCACGTACTGGTCGATTTCGGTTTCCAGCATTTCCCGGGAGCGGCGCACCAGCACGCCCTGGGCCTCGAGGGGCTGGATCAGCTCCAGGATACCGCCAATGTCCTCCACCCGGGCACGGCGGATCTGTTCGTAGTTGTCATCGCTGACCAGGGTGCCGGAACCGTCGCGGGTAAACAGTTCCGCGAGCATGGCGCCGTCCTGCAGATAGCTGATGATGTGGGCGCGGCGAACGCCCCTGGTGCAGGCGTCACAGGCGGCCCGCAAAAGGTCGGCGTCGTGGCCGGACACCACCTGTTCGGCGACTTTGTGCAACGCCTGGCGCACTGTCAGCTCCCGTATCAGCGAGCCATCCTCATCCAGCACCCCCTGGTCGTCGGTGAACACGATCAGCTTGTCCGCTTTCAGGGCCGACGCCACCTGGCTGCCCACATCCTCGTAGGACAGATTGAAAATGTCACCGGTCGGCGAATACCCCTGAGGGGGGACCAGTACGATATGCCCCAGCTCCAGCAGGCGTTCGATGCCGCCGGTGTCCACCCGGCGCACCCGGCCGGTGTAGCCGTGGTCGATACCGTCAAGCACGCCCACCGGCCGCGCCGCCACGAAGTTGCCGCCGCTGACCCTTATACGCGCACCGTGCATGGGGGAGTTCACCAGCCCCATGGACAGCCGGCTTTCCAGCCACGACCGCAGGCCGCCCACCGCCTCCATGATCAGGGGCAGATCGGCTTCCCGGGTGATGCGCAGCCCGCCGGCAAACTCCGACCCGTGGCCGGCCTGCTCAAGGCGCTGCTGGATCTGCGGCCGGGCGCCGAAGGTCACCACCAGGCGGATGCCCAGGCTGCTGAGCAGGGTGATGTCATGGATGATGTTCAGCAGGTTGTCGCAGGCCAGTGCCTCTCCCCCCAGCACCAGCACCACCGTACTGCCCCGGTGGGTGTTGATATAGGGTGAGGAGTGACGGAAGCTGTGCAGCCAGTCGGATACGCTCATAGACAGAAGTGCCTGATCAGTTGTTTCAGCAGCATGATGGTGGGGTCGATCTGGGACAGTGCCAGATACTCGTCGGGCTGGTGGGCCTGGTCGATGGAGCCGGGGCCCAGCACCAGGGTTTCCAGCCCCAGCTTCTGCAGCCAGGGTGCCTCGGTGGCAAAGGCTACGGCATCCGCCTGGTGGCCGGTGAGTTTCTCACAGACCTTCACCAGCTCCGCCTCCGCCGGGGTTTCAAAGGGCGGAACCCCGTCAAACAGCGGCTCGAAGGTCAGCGACAGGTCACGCCGGCTGGCCACCGGCCGCAGCCGGTCGAGAATGGCCTGGCGCAACTCCGCCATGTCCATACCCGGAAGCGGACGCAGGTCAAAATGCAGCTCACAGCGGGCGCAGATACGGTTGGGGTTGTCACCGCCATGAATGCAGCCCAGGTTCATGGTGGGAAACTGGACCCGGAATTGGGGGTTGCGGTGGCGCTCCTGCCACTGTCCCCTCAGGGCCAGCAACTCGTTCATGGCCTCGTTCATGCCCTCCAGGGCATTGTTGCCCAGGCCCGGGTCCGAGGAATGGCCGGACTGCCCCTCGAACACCAGCCGCTCCATCATGATGCCCTTGTGCATGCGGATGGGCCGCAGCCCCGTGGGCTCGCCAATCACCGCATAGCGGGCCCTGGGGTAACCGGCCTCTGCCAGCGCCCGGGCGCCGTTCATGGAGCTTTCCTCGTCGGCGGTGGCAAGCAGGATCAGCGGCTGCTTCAGAGTCTGCTGCGCGGCCTCCCGCGCCGCCTCGATGGCCAGCGCGAAGAACCCTTTCATGTCGCAGGTCCCCAGGCCGTAGAGGCGGTTGTCCCGCTCCGTCAGGGTAAAGGGGTCACTCTGCCAGCGTTTGTCATCAAAGGGCACGGTGTCGGTATGACCCGACAGCACCAGCCCGCCGGGGCCGGAACCCAGCGTCGACACCAGGTTGTACTTGCCGGGCATGCCCGGCACCGGCAGGATCTCATTGCGGAATCCCAGCGCCTCCAGCCATTGGGCCAGCAGGTTCACCACCGCTTCGTTGCTGTGGTCCCAGTCCGCTGAGGCACTGCTGATGGACGGAATGCCCACCAGTTGCGCGAGCATGGCCCGGACATCCGGCGGGTTCTGACCGCCGGCAACACCACGGGGCTGTTGGTCTGTCATA
>JBMCIH010000450.1:0-2657 GCA_048617055.1 Marinobacter sp.
TGACCATGTGCGTGGGTACCGGCATGGGCGCCGCCGGACTGTTCGAAGTGGCCTGATTCACCAGCGGCAACGAATAAATCTCCTGAACTGGCCGGAACCCGGACACCGGGCCCGGCATGACCGACGATATAGAGAGACAACCATGGACCTGAACTACACCCCGGAGCAGGAGGCCTTCCGCCAGGAAGTGCGCCAGTTCCTGCAGAACAACCTGCCGGATGATATCCGCGAGCGGGTACAGAAACGCCTTCGTCCCACCAAGGACATGCTGGTTCGCTGGCAGAAGATCCTCTACAAGCAGGGCTGGGGTGCCTCCACCTGGCCGAAGGAATACGGCGGTACCGGCTGGGACGAAATCGAGCAGCTCATCTTCGAGGAAGAGTGCGCCATCGCCGGTGCGCCCCGCCAGCTGGACTTCGGCCTGCGCATGGTGGCCCCGGTGATCATGAAGTTCGGCAACCAGGAACAGAAAGACCGGCACCTGCCCGGCATCGTCAATGGCGAAGTCTGGTGGTCCCAGGGCTATTCCGAGCCCGGCGCCGGTTCCGACCTGGCCTCCCTGCGCACCACCGCCAAGCGTGAAGGCGACTATTACATCGTCAACGGTCAGAAGACCTGGACCACCCTGGGTCAGCACGGCGACTGGATCTTCTGCCTGGTGCGCACCAACATGGACGTCAAGGCCCAGGAAGGCATCTCCTTCCTGCTGATCGACATGAAGAGCCCGGGCATCGACGTCAAGCCCATCATCATGCTGGACGGCGAACACGAGATTAACGACGTCTTCTTCGAGAACGTCAAGGTACCGGTTGAGAACCTCGTCGGCGAGGAAGACAAGGGCTGGACCTACGCCAAGTACCTGCTGGGCCACGAGCGCACCGGCCTGGCCAACGTGGGCCAGTGGAAAGCCATGATGCGCCGCCTGAAGGAAATCGCCCGGGAAGAGCAGGACGATGGCCGGCCCATCATCGAGAACGCCCGCTTCCGCGACCGCCTGGCCCAGCTGGATGCGGAATTGCGCGCCCTGGAACTGACCGTGCTGCGGGTGCTGACCGCTTCCTCCGGCCCCGGACCCGAGGCGTCCATCCTCAAGATCCGCGGCACCGAGATCGGCCAGCGCCTGTTCGAACTGGCCATGGAAGCCACCGGCCAGAACGCTCTCGCCCACATTCCGGAGGCCCTCGAGCCGGACTACGGCCACCCGATCATGGGTAGCACCAACGCCACCTCGGCGGCCGGTGACTACTTCAACATGCGCAAGCTGTCGATTTTCGGCGGATCCAACGAGATCCAGCGCAACATCATTTCCAAGCTGGTGCTGGGGCTGTAAGGAGCGGACCATGAACTTCGAATTCACTGAAGAACAGAACATGCTGCAGGACTCGCTGCGCCGTTTCCTGGCCAACGAGTACACTTTCGAGAAACGCCGCCAGATCATCGAGTCCGGCAAGGGCATCGATGAGAACATCTGGAACGCCCTGGCGGAGATGGGCCTGCTGGCCTTCACCTTCCCCGAGGACTACGACGGCCTGGGCGGCAACGGCATCGACACCATGCTGGTGATGGAATCCTTCGGCCGCGCCCTGGTGACCGAGCCCTACCTGGCCACCGTGGTCCTGGCTGGCGGCCTGGTCCGTGACGCCGGCTCCGATGCCCAGAAGCAGGCCATCCTGCCGGCCATTGCCAGCGGCCAGAAGCTGATGGCCCTGGCCACCTACGAGCATGGCGCCCGCTACAACCTGGCCAATATCGCAACCCTGGCCAAGGGCGACGGCAACGACTACCTTCTCAACGGCAGCAAGACCGCCGTTATCCATGGTGGCCAGGCCCACCAGCTGATCGTGTCGGCCCGTACCAGCGGCGACGCCCGCAGTGAAGACGGCGTGACCCTGTTCCTGGTGGATGCCACCGCCGAAGGCGTGACCGTTACCGACTTCGCCACCCACGACGGCTTCCGTACCGCCGAGGTGACCCTGAAGGACGTGAAAGTGGCTGCTGACGCCATCATCGGTGAAACCGACAAGGGCTTCCCGGCACTGGAGAAGGCCATCGACCAGGGCACCGCCGCCCTCTGCGCGGAAGCCGTAGGCGCCATGGAGGCCATGACCGAGGCCACCCTGGAGTACACCCAGACCCGCAAGCAGTTTGGCGTACCCATCTCCAGGTTCCAGGTGCTTCAGCACCGCATGGCGGACATGTTCATCCAAACCCAGCAGGGCCGCTCCATGGCCATCCTGGCGGCGGACAGTGCCGACTCCGACGACCGGGCCGCCCGCCGCGAGGCCATCTCCCAGGCCAAGCTGCTGATCGGTCAGGGCACCCGCGAAGTGGGCCAGGCCGGGGTGCAGCTGCACGGTGGCATGGGCGTGACCGACGAGATGTTCGCGGCCCATATCTTCAAGCGGCTGACCCTGATCAACCTGCTGTTCGGCGATGCCGACTACCACCTGGGTAAGGTCAGCGACGCCCTGCTGGCGAAAATCGCCTAACCCAGCCGCTGCCAGTGCCCGGCCGGTAACCCGGCCGGGCATCTACCACTAACCACAATCACAGGAGCCCCCAATGAGCCTGAAACAACTCTTTGATCTGACCGGAAAGGTCGCCGTCGTCACCGGCGGCTCCCGCGGCCTCGGCCTGCAGATGGCCGAAGCCCTGGG
>JBMCIH010000451.1:0-2653 GCA_048617055.1 Marinobacter sp.
TGGCTCAGGGAGAGGTCCACGGTTTCCAGGTGGCGGTTGATGATGGCCACCATACTGCCGATCTCGTCTTCCTCGTGGGACCTTGGTACCGGCAGGCGGGCCTTTTCCGGCGCGTTGCGGACATCCTGCAGGCTGCTGATCACCTTCATCATCGGCTTGGTGAGCACGAAATAGAAAACCACCAGCAACATGGCCGACAGCACCAGGCTCTTCAGAATGCCGCTGATGAGGATAAAGCCGGCCCGGGAGAGGAACAGGTCGCCGTAGTGGTTGGTGGAAATGGTCAGCACCAGGTCGCCCAGCTCGATATCCTGGAGGTCGGATACCTCCAGTTCGGTGCTGTAACGGCGGGTCTCACCGAACAGCAGGTCACTGAGCCAGCGGTAACGGGTGTCGCCACTGCCGCGGCTGGCCGCCGCCAGGGTACGGTCTTCGGTATCCAGTATGCGGGCGTCAATGACGGCCGGATGGTGGAGCATGCCGTCGAGCAGCTCACTGGCCAGACGGGTGTCAATGTTATAGGCAATCTGCGAGGCCGGGCTGTGGCTGATATCCATCAGCGCGCCTATGTCCTGATCCATGTAATCGCGGGTGCTGTGATACTCCACAGTTACCTGGATCAGATTGAGTACCAGTCCAACGGCCATGGCCAGCAGGACGGTATTGCGGGTAAGTCGCCAGGATAGCCGGTTCTTGCAAAGGTGTTTCACGCTACTCCCTGTGCGGTTGGATTCCACGTCGTTCAGTCGTCGTAATCCGCTTTCTTCTTCCAGCCGTCGTCATGCAGGAAAGTGTCCCACTCCTTGTCGAGCCGGCTCTGCTGCTCGGCGGTACGCACGCGGCGGCCGCTGCTCAGTTCATCTTCCAGCTCCCGGATACGGCTCTTGAAGCTGGCCACGGCTTTTGCCGCCATGTCGTTGCCGCGGGATTTGGCCATTTCCGTCGCCGCCAGATGGTAGGCATGGATGGCCTTGCGCAGCTCCCCCTGGCGTGTGTGGTCCCGGGCCTGGAAGACGAACAGGTCGGCATGGGTCTTGTGGATGGTGAACAGTACGTGGCGGAGATTGGCCTTTGCGGTGGACGCGTTGATCTTGCCGGACTTGTGGAGAGACTCGATCAGCTTGAACAGGTTTTGGAGGAGGTCTTTGACGTAACTGGATTTTTCGGGCGAATCGATAATGACTTTCGGGTGCTCGTCGGTGCCATTGATGACCTTCTGCTTGTCTTCATTGACCCGCGCCAGCCAGTCATTGACCGGAAGGTCGGTCTTCTCCTGCTGAAGGTGCCGGCAGGTTTCTTCCATACGTCGCAGCAGCAGCAGCTTGATATCCTGCGTCAGGTACTGTCCGGGCAGTTCGTCATAGATGCGGAAGGCGCGGTTGTAGGCATCCTCGAGGGCAGTGATCCGGCGGGCCCGCTCGATACGGGCGCGTTCGCGCATCTGGCTGAGGACAACGATGATGATCGAAATCACAACGACCGCTAGCAGCAGCAGGACAATGGTTACGGTATTCATGAACGCCGGGTATGCTCCCTGATTATCGTTCTGATGCGGGACGCATGGGCACCTGGTGCCCACTGCATGGCTTTCGCAAGTATCTGGCAGACTAACAGAAAAGTCTAACCCATTCCGTTCCAACTTGTTACAGATGGTAGACTACAGCTGTTGTCCCGACCCCATGCCCCCGGAGGCCCCGTTTCGCTATGGATATCTCCCGTGTCGACCTGAACCTGCTCGTCTACCTGGATGTGCTGTTGCGGGAGAAGAACGTCACCAAGGCCGCCAATCACCTGGGCATCACCCAGCCCGCCATGAGCAACGGGCTGCGCCGGTTAAGGGATCTGTTCGGGGATCCGCTGCTGGTTCGCACCAGTGAGGGCATGACAGCCACCGAGCGGGCAGCGGAACTGCAGCCGATGGTGCGTTCGATCCTCTCGGATATCGAAATGGCGGTGCAGGAGAAGACCCCGTTTTCCGCTACCGAAAGCCAGCGCGTGTTCCGGATCATGGCCAGCGATTACGCCGAGTCCTGTCTCATGCCCCGGGTACTGCGACGCATCCGCCAGGAGGCGCCCAATGTAACCCTGGATGTGCTCACCCCCAGCGATGTCAGCTTCCAGGATGTGGAGCAGGGGCGCCTGGACATGGCCATCAACCGCTTCGACAAGATTCCCCAGTCGTTCCACCAGAAAACCCTGTGGACGGAGTTTTTCGCCTGTCTGATGAATGCCCGCAATCCCATCCTGCAGGACCCCTTTACCCTGGACAGTTACCTGGAGGCCAGCCATATATGGGTGAGCAAGACCGGCTTCGGGGTGGGGGTCGGGGTCAACCCCAAGGATGTGCAGCGGCTGGGGTGGGTGGACGAGGCCCTGGGGCTGATGGGGCGCAAGCGGCGGATCTCGGTCTTTACCCGGCACTACCAGGTGGCCATGCTGCTGGCAGAGCAGCACGATCTGATCGCCACGCTGCCCAGCCGGGCGGCCTGGCTGCAGAAAGACAATCCCAACCTGGTGATCAAGGCGCCGCCGTTCGAGATTCCGCCCTTCGAGCTGAAAATGGCCTGGAGCCCCCTGCTTCAGCACAACCCGGATCACCAGTGGCTGCGCCGGCTGATTGCCGATGTGGCGGAAGAGGTGGATGAAGAGGTCG
>JBMCIH010000452.1:0-2641 GCA_048617055.1 Marinobacter sp.
GCGGGGGATACCCTGCACGGCGTTTCGGTCCACTTTGTTACCGAAGACCTGGACGGCGGCCCGGTAGTTGCCCGGGCAGAGGTGCCGGTAAAACCCGGCGACACCGCCGAGACCCTGGCCGAACGCGTGCTGGAGCGGGAACATATTCTCTATCCGATTGTGGTGCGCTGGTTCTGTGAGGGCCGCCTGCAGCTGACCGGCAGGGACCAGATCCTGTTCGACGGCGAACCCTTGCCGGATGTGCTGACACTGCCTGCAGATTGAACCCCTTGCCGCCGGGACCGCGCGGTTAAACAAATCGTCATCCGGGACACACCGGAAGGCGGGTAGACTCGGACCATAGACCGCAGTAGAGGGAGGCATCAGGTGACCCGATCCGGCCGTTTTTTCCCGCAAGCTTACCGTTTCCTGTCCGCGATGGGCATGGCCGCACTGCTGGCCGCCAGCCCGGCCCTGGCGGCCGACTCTGGTGGCAACACGCCGGACCTGGAGCCGGTATCCGCCACCTACAAGGCCAGCATGGACAAGGGCCTGTCCATCAACGGCTCCGCCACCCGCACCCTCGAGCGCCAGGACGACGACACCTGGCGATATGAGTTCAACGTGGACTCGTTTGTGGCGGACATCCGCGAGTCGGTGACGTTCCGCTGGGAAGAGGGCCGCGTCATCCCCCTGAAATACCGTTACCGCCTCGACGGGCTGATGGTGAAAGACCGCAGCCGGGCGCTGAATTTCAACTGGGACTCCGACAGCGTAACGGGAAGCTACGATGGCAACACCCTCACCCTTGACATGGAGGAGCACGCGCTGGACCCCCTCGGGTTCCAGCTACAGCTTCGCCAGGACCTCAAGGCGGGCAAGGAGGAGATGACCTACTCGGTGGTGGACGAGGATGAATACGAACATGACCGCTTCGCCGTGATTGGTGAAGAAACCCGGTCCACCCGCTTCGGTGACCTCAAGACCATCAAGGTGGAAAAAGTCCGCGATGACGACAGCAAACGGGAAACCCTGATGTGGTTCGCCCCGGAGCTGGATCACCTGCTGGTTCGGCTGGTACAGGTGGAACCGGACGGCAGCCGCTACGAGGTCACCCTCGACGAGGCCGACCTGCCGGACTGACCCGCCAGGCCAGCGGGTCACCCCTCTCCGGCCCGGATCGCCCGGACCTCATGGGCGATCCGCCGCAGCCCCGCCGCAACCTGCCCGTCGTCCTGGGAATAGGTGACCCGGATGCATTCGTGGCGATGCCGCCAGCCATCGTCCGGCAGCCCGGGGAAGAAATAGTGACCGGAGACCACCAGCACGCCCCGGGCCTTGAGCCGCTGATAGAGCTCAAGGCTGGTGACCGGCAGATCCGGAAACCAGAACCACAGGAACATGGCCCCCTCCGGCTTGTGCACATACCAGCGGCCGTCATCCCCCATGGCGTCGGTGAACACCGACACCGCCTGCTGCATCTTGCGGTGGTAGAAGGGGCAGACCACCTCCCGGCTCAGTGACAGTATCTCCCCGCTGCGCACCAGCGGCTCCGCCAGCATGGCGCCGAAGCTGCCGGTGGCCAGGTTCATGATGGCATTGATGCCGGACAGTGCCCTGATGATCCCCGCCGAGGCAATCACGATGCCCGTCCGTGCCGCCGGCAGCCCCAGCTTCGACAGGCTCAGGCAGAGTACGATCTGCTCGCTCCAGCGCGGCCGGGCATCCACGTACATCAGGTTCGGGAAGGGGGTGCCATAGGCGCCGTCGATAATCAGTGGCACATCGTGACGGCGTGCGAGAGCCTCCAGACGCTCCAGTTCATCATCGGTCACCACATTGCCGGTGGGGTTGGTGGGCCGGGACACACAGATGGCGCCGGTATCCCGGGTGACCTCCAGGGCGTCGAAGTCGACCCGGTACTTGAACTCGTGGGCGCCGGTAAAGCTGATCTCCGGCTGCACCGCCCGGAACAGTTCAGGCCCGATGCCGGCATCGGCGTAACCGATGTATTCCGGAGCCAGGGGCAGCAGGATGTGCTTGCGGGTGCCGTCGCCGAAGTCGCCGGCGAACATGTTGAACAGCATGAAGAAGGCCGCCTGACTGCCATTGGTCAGGGCGATATTGTCCGTGCTCAGATTCCAGCCGTACTCCCGGTTGAGCAGATCCGCCAGCGCTGCGATAAACCGCTTCTCACCCTGAGGCGGGTCGTAGGTGCCCACCAGTCGTTTCATGGCCTGAGGGTCCCGGGTCATATCCTCCAGCACGCGGGTCAGCCGCTCCTGGACCGCCGGTATCTGGCCGGGATTGCCGCCGCCCATCATGATCATATCGTCGCCGGAGGCCAGGGCATTGCCCAGGTCGTCCATCAGCGAGGTAATACCGGCATCGGCGGTAAACTTGCGTCCAAAGGCGGAGAGTTTCATGGCAGTGATGTCCGGGGTCTCGGTAGCGCGTTGTCAGGATTGAGGTTCGTCATCAGCGAGGGAAATGCCCAGGTTGCTCACCCCCTCATTGGCGGCCCGGGCCTGCAGCTCACGGATAAAGTGCTCTTTTGGCACCCGCTGGCGCTTGAGGCTGAGAATCAGATCGCGCTGGAACAGCTTGTCTTCCTTCATCAGCGGATGGCTGTCCAGCAGCCGCACCTGTTCGTCTTCCTCAA
>JBMCIH010000453.1:0-2639 GCA_048617055.1 Marinobacter sp.
ACCAGGGCGATGGACGAGGGCCTTCGGGAAATCAGCATCTCCATCATGAGTGATGATATCGAGCTGGCGATGACGACCTACGCCGACTACCTCAGCAATTTTACGCCCGAAGCCGCTGAACAGACCCATCAGGCCATCGACGGCATGCAGGAAGTCATCACCAACATGGAGTGGGAGGAGAATGACCTGGGCCTTGCAGTACGGGCCTTCGCTGAAGCGTTTGAGCGTGCCGAGAATCAGATCAATGGCATCCTTGAAACCGAGCAGCGGTTGTCCGATCTGGGGCGCGAGCTTGAGAGCGTGATCGAACGCCAGAACCAGTCCCTGGAATCCGGACTGGTCGCGCAGACCACCGCCACCGCCGAGCAGGCCCGGGCTTCGTCCGCCTGGCTGATCATCATTGTGTCGGCAGTGGTATTGATGGTGCTGGTGGTGACACTGACCCAGGCGTCGCGCACCCTGGTGGGACGGCTCAAGGATGCCGCCGGGCTGCTTTCCCGGGTCGCGGGAGGTGACCTCAGTCAGCGCCTGCGAGTGGGCAATAATGAAAACGATGAGTTCAACGCCCTTGGTGGTGCCTCCAATCAGATGGTGGAGGACGTGTCGGGGGTCATCCGCGAAGTGCTTGAAGGCAACCGGGACCTTTCGCGCCTGCAGGGTGAGTTGCAGCAACTGGTCAGAGAAATGAGCGCCAACAGCGAGCAGGTTGAGGCCCAGACCGAGCAGGCCGCTGCCGCGGTGCAGGAAATCTCCCATACCGCATCGGATATCGCCAAGCTCACCAACACCGTCAACCACTCCACCCGGGAGGCCAGCGAAGCTGCCCAGCACGGGGCCCAGGTGGTGCGCGGCAATGGCGAGGTGATGCACGATCTCTCCCGCCGGATCCGGCAGACTCACGAACAGGTGGAGAGCCTCAGCAAGACCGGCGCCAAGGTGAACACCATTGTGGACACCATCAACAGCCTGGCCGAACAGACCAACCTGCTGGCGCTGAACGCGGCCATCGAGGCGGCACGTGCCGGTGAGGCCGGCCGGGGCTTCTCGGTGGTGGCCGACGAGGTGCGGTCGCTGGCAGAGAAGACCGTCTCCGCCACCAGCGGTATCGCCGATATCGTCGAGGCACTGAACCGGGAAACCCGGGAGATCGCCACCCTGATGGAGCAGGGCCTGCAGCAGGCCACTTCCGGCGAGAAAAGCGCGGAGGAGGCGGTGTCGGTGATCGAGCGCATCACCGGCTCCGTCCAGTCCCTGGCCGGCGATATGGAACAGGTAGTGTCGTCGGTGGAGGGCATTTCCACCACCACGGAGGAAATCGCCCAGAAGGTGGAGCATATCCACGGCAGCGCCCTGGAGGCCCGGGCCATCCGGGAGCACCTGGAGAACCATGCCCGGGCCCTTGGTGACTGCTCCGAAACCCTCAACCAGAGCTCGTCCGGCTTCCGGCTGGCCTGAGGCCGCAAGCCGTTCACCGGATCCGCGGGTCAGACCGGCCCGCGGTCTGCCTGCAAGACGTCTCGCGGTAGCCGGTCAGCACCCCAGCTGCGGTAAACCATCTCACAGATCCGCTGCACATCCTGCTCCGGCACCGCGTCGGGGTTTCCCCGCTCCAGCGGGTCGTAATGGAAGATGTACAGGCGCGATGCCAGCTGTTCGAACGGCAGTGACGCCTCGCCGAAGCGCTCGCCATTGCCCGCCGTACTGACGACAATGTTGTCCCCCCAGTTCTGGCCACTGTCGTTGTTGGGGTTGAAGAAGTACACCCGCATGTTTTCCTGATGATCCAGCCCCACCCGCAACAGGGTAATGGCGTGCCAGCCAATAAAGCGGGCGGCACTGTCGGTCACTGCGATGCCCGCCGGCTGCGGGTGTATCAGGGGCTGGTTGCCGTTGTAATAGGGGTGATAGCTGACATAGAAATGCCGCAGGAAGCCTTCCAGGTCTTCGAGCTGGCCGGTGGCCACATCCACGTTGATGCGGAACCCCCGGCCGGACCACCAGCCGTGGAACTCGGGGTTGACCCAGCGGTGGGGGTCGCCTTCCCGCCCCACGCACAGGCGGCCCATTTCCGCATAGATGCGGTCCAGATGGGGCACCACCAGCAGCGAGACCGGGTCCAGATCGAGGCTGACGGTATCCGCCACGCCGGAGGCGCTCAGGCGCGAGGATACCGGCCTGCCCTCGAAGTGCATGATGATCTCGTCATCCCGGGCGGCCCAGGCCACCATCTGCAACAGGTAGTCGGGGTCATTGTAGGACCACATGGACAGGGCCCGGGCCGACTGGCAGGTAGGATTATTGCCCTGCCCGACGCCCAGGGGCTGGCCCAGCATGGAAAGCACGCCCTGAATCAGCCAGGCCCTGGGTTCCGGCGCCGGGCCGTAAGCCAGCTCCAGCCGCTGGCGGGACCAGGAAGAGAGGCGCAGCTGCACCTGGCGCCACAGCGCAGGTGCGACCGGCAACTGGTACAGGATACCCCGCTCCAGCATCAGTGCCAGGCCGTAGGCGCCCTGGCAGGTCTCCGGAAAGATTCCCTGCTCGATCAGGGCATAGACCAGGTCCTGGTAACACAGCAGGCAGTCCCTCCCGGTGTTGGACAGGCCCAGGGCCTCCGGCAGCAGCTTGGGCGAGTTCTCCAG
>JBMCIH010000454.1:0-2637 GCA_048617055.1 Marinobacter sp.
CCTGCCAGGCGTTGGCGTCCTTGGCGTCGAACACGCCCTTTCGCGCCAGTTCCTCCATGCGCTCGAGGGTATTGGCAGTCGCCACCCCGTGAGCCAGGGCAAATACCCGCACGGATTCCACAAACGGTGCCAGCCCCTGGCGCTTCAGGTCCAGGCTGTGGCGGTCGCCGTCCGGGGCATAGCGGAACCCCCGGAAGATATTCAGGGGCGGCTTCCGCTGCAGGGCATTACCCGCCAGCATTTTCTGGAACAGGGCATTCTTGCGGATGCGGGTGAGCACCTTCTCCAGCAGAGCCTCCAGGGGCTCCCCGGGGCCGAACACCGTCCGCATGTCGAGGAATATGGACGAGTACACCAGGTTCTGGGGCGTGGCGGCGTCGATGAACCTCAGGAACCACTCGTCCCATTCGTCGCCGCTGAGGCACAGTTTGGGGTTGCTGGCCATGATGTTGCCCTTGCACCAGGTAAAGCCGCATTCGGCCAGCTCCCGGTTGATGGTTTCGGCGAAAGGCAGCAGTTTTTCCCGCACCTGGTCCGCCGTCATGCCTTCCGGCGTGGTGAACAGTATGCCGTTGTCCTGGTCGGTGAGCAGTGTCTGCTCCTGCCGGCCCTCGCTGCCGAAGGTGAGCCAGGTAAAGGGGATGCCCGGGTCATGCTTCTTCAGGTTCAGCTCCAGTACCCGGCGCACCGTGATGTCGTTGAGGGTGGTGATGATCTTCACCACCTGGCCGGAGTCCGCCCCGTGGGCGAGCATGGCGTCCACCAGGCGGGAGACGTCGTCCCGCAGCGCCACCAGGTTCTGCAGGTGGGGCGCGGTGCCGATGGCCCGGGCCAGGTGGACCAGGTCCACCCGCTGCAGGGCGAACAGGTCACGCTCGGATACCACCCCGATCAGGCAGTTGTCCTCATCCACCACGCAGATGTGGGCAAAATGGTGTTCCGCCATCAGCATGGCGGCCTCGAAGGCATCGGCGCTGGCGGGCAGGCTGTGGGGATTGGCGGTCATCACCTGGCTGATGGGGGTTTCCAGCGTGCAGGTCTCTTCCGCCACCAGGGTGCGCAGGTCCCGCAGGGTGAATATGCCCTTGGGGTGGCGCTGCTCGTCAGTGACGATGATGCTGCCCACGTTGTTGTCGTGCATCTTGGCGACCGCCTTGCGCACCGGCATGTCCGGCGAGCACACAATCGGGTTGCGCAGCGCGTAGCGTTCCAGCGGCGTGTCCAGGGAACTGGAGGCCCCCAGCGATGCCATTGCACCGGACTGTATGCGCTGATTCACCTGGTCCAGCAGGCTGCTCACACCCCGCAGGCAGAAGTCCCGGAAGGGCTCGCTTTCCGAGAACAGGGTGACGAAGTACCTGTGCTCCAGGCTCAGACAGAAGGTATCGCCGGCGGCCCGGTGCAAGGTCTGGGTGGGGCGCTCGCCCACCAGGGCGGCCAGCGGGAAGCACTCCCCCTGACTGATTTCGAAGGTAGTTTCCGGCTCGCCGGTCTTGGGATTGGTACGCTCGCCCTGGATACGCCCCTGCTTGACCACATTAAAAGTGGTGACGGGCCCGTCCTCCGGCGCGATCACCTTGTCGCCATCGCCGTAGAAGTGCAGGCTGGCGTGTTCCGCAAACAGCGCCAGGTGGGCATCATCCATGCTCGAAAACGGCGCGTGTTCCCTCAGGAAAGCCATGATGGATCGGGTGTTCTGGGGCAGGGCAGCTTCCTGGTCCTGGGTCATGAACTCGGCTCTCTTGTTATTGTCTGACCCGAAGTGTAACCCATTCCGCGGGCATGCCGGTGTCGGCCTTTGGTCGTATAATGACCACAGGTAAACGTGGTACCGGTTGTTGCTTTATGCTACCGGTGGCCGGTGGTAAAGTGCCCGTTCAACCCTGCTCAGCCTGATCAAGTATCATGACGTCAAAAGATGAGCGCCTGCTGTTTCTGGAGCAGATGAAGGATGTCCGCCGCATCCGGCGACCGAACCGGGCGGAGGTATCCACCCCGAAGGAACTGACGCCGGGACACCTGGAGCGTCAGCGGGCGGCCGTGGAAATGCCCTCCAGGGAACTGAATCCGCTGACGGCCTCCGATGTGGACCCCCTGACCGCCCACGACATACTCAGCTGGCAGCGGCCCGGGGTGCAGCACGGGGTGTTTCGCAAGCTGAGGCTGGGGCAGTATCCCATCGAGGCCCGGCTCGACCTGCACCGCATGACCGTGGAGCAGGCCCGGCGGGAGGTGTTCGGGTTTGTGAAGAACTGTGTTCGCTATGGCCTGCGCTCGGTGATCATCCTGCACGGCAAGGGCGAGCGTAATCCCGACGGCATCGCCCAGATCAAGAGTTACCTGGCCCGGTGGCTGCCGGAACTGGATGAGGTGCTGGCCTTTCATTCGGCCCAGAAACATCATGGCGGCACCGGCGCGGTCTATGTGATGGTGCGCAAGGGTGACCAGCAGAAACAGCGCAACCGTGAGATCCACGGGGCGCGATAACCGTTCGACATCGAGGTATTCCATGAAGAAGTTTGTTGTAGCCGCGATTGCCGTGCTTACCCTGGCGGGCTGTGAAGGCCGGGCGATCTGGAATGATGGTGGCAAGGCGGAAAAGGCTACCACCGACCGTGAGGTCTGGGACTCCAAGGG
>JBMCIH010000455.1:0-2628 GCA_048617055.1 Marinobacter sp.
GACCAGGTCAACATAACCGGCCTGCTCTTCGCCATCACTGCCCTCATCAATGGAATTGTCGCTGCCGCCTCCGCCGCAGGCCGCCAGCAGAAAGATGAAGGGGACCAGGCCGGCCGGGTGGGTCATTAACTTCATGTCTTGCTCCTTGTTTCAGTGTTTTCCGGATGACCCGGGTTTCAGTTGCTGTCAAAGGCCATGGAGAAGCCGAGGTAAGCGAAGCGGCCCTCGACCGGCCGGAGATCTTCATCAGCATTGTCGAAGTCACGCTGGACATCGCCGAGGTTGTCGACGCCGCCATAGAGGGTCAGCCAATCCACAGGCAGATAGTTGAGCTTGAGGTCGGCTGTGGTGTAGCCCGGGGATTCCAGGCCAAGCCCGGCATCCGCAAATTCAGCACTCTGGTGGCGTACCCGCAGGGTCCAGGACAGGCCCCGCAGGCCGGTCTGCCCGTCCAGCCCCAGGTTGGCCTGGTGCTCCGGCCGGCGATTGAGATCCCGTCCCGTGGCCCGATCTTCCGAATTGGTCCAGGTGTAGCCGGCGGTGACTGACCAGCCGTCGGCGATGTTCCAGCCGGCGGTGCTTTCCAGGCCCCAGGTGCGGGCCTCATCCACGTTGCTGTAGCGATAGGTGGCGACATTGCCCCCGGCGGACGGGTCAAGGCGGGTCTGGATCAGGTCGTCAATGCCATTGAAAAAGGCATTGGCCTCACCCCACACGCGCTTCTGGTAGTGGGCACCAAGCCCAAGCTGGTAGCTGACCGACTGCTCCGGTTCCAGGCCCGTGTTTCCGACAACCACATAACCCAGCTGGCTGTGGTCAAACCGGAAATGGCGCTCTTTCAGGTTGGGCACCCGGTAACCGGCCCCGACACCGGCGCGGACAAAGCCGTCCCACCCTTTCCCGTCCGCCAGATCAAGGCGGGCATTGATCTTGGGCGCGGTGTGGTAGCCGAAATCGGAATCCCGCTGGGCCCGCACGCCGGGCACAATTTCCAGCGCCTCCGTGGGCATCCAGGTGTCCTGCAGCCAGAGTTCAGTGCTCTCCCGGGACTTGTCGCCGCCGTCCAGCTCGGGCCCGCCATCCTTGGTCTGATCCAGGGTTTCCCGGCGCAGATCGATGCCAGCCTGAACCCGGTGGGTCTCAGCCACCGGCAGGCCTATATGCCCGGACGCCTGGGACAGGGTCATGTCGGCCTTGCGATCGTCGTAACTGGCGCTTGCGGTGTACTTCCAGGTGTCATTTGCCAGGTTTTCATGCACCAGGAGCCAGCCGCCCTGCAGCCCCTGGTCTCCCCTGTGGCTGCCGGAGAGGGCGGCCCGCCAGCGGCGTACTTCCTCATCCTTGCCGTGACGACTGCCGGTACTCATGAAGCGCGCCTCCGCGTCCTCCCGGAAGGCCTGCCCCTCCAGTACCAGCCGGTGGGCATCCGCCGGTTTCCACTCCAGCCGGCCGGACAGGTCCGTGCGGTCGATCTCATTGCCCGGCCGCTGCCAGGTTTCCGGCTCCGGATCGATGCCATCACTGTGCCGGGCATTAGCGGCTACCCGCAGCCCCCAGACCCCATCACCCGCTTCGGCCATGGCGTTGCCACTGAAACGGGACGGTTCGGCCTGCTCCCCCGAGGGGTTATCGGCCCCATAGGAGCCAGCGTCACCACCGAACCGGGTCTTCCAGCCGTCAGCGATGGGGCGGGTGATGACATTGATTACGCCACCCATCCCGGCACTGCCGTACTGGGCGGAAACCGCCCCTTTCACCACTTCGATCCGCTCAATCTGCTGGACCGAAAGCTGGCTGACATCCACGGAGGACCCGGTGGTGGCGATCATTGGCATGCCGTCAATCAGCACCAGGGTCTGATCCGCTTCCAGCCCCTGGAGCCATACCTCAAAGCCCGACTTGCCGTGGATTTCCTTGAGCTGCACCCCCGGCACATTCCTCAGGGCCTCACGCAGATCCCGGGCGTGGGTCTTGCGTATCTCCTCGGCCGTTACCACTTCAGTCCGTACCGGACTTTCCAGCACCGTCCGTTCTTCCCGCGTGCCGGTAACCACCAGCTCGTCCAGGTAGGTCGTCTGGGCGGAAGCACCCAGCACAAGCCCACCCTGCATAAAGACCAGGCCCCACGGGGGCAACCGTTTCAACGTCTTCACGATGTCTCCTCATAGCTACCGCGCAACCCTTTTGCGAACGATTATCATTTCGGTCTTAATAAAAATCAATAACCAATGTTTCTTGTTCGCTGTCAGAGCCAAAAAAACAGCGTCGCAGGGATCAGAAGGGCTGAGGGGAGTAATGCCGGAACAGAACAGAGTCGCGAGCGGGTGTGCGCGGTGAATCAACCGCATGGCACACTGGATACAAAAAAACCGGCCGTAGCCGGTTTTCGTGTATGCGCCCACCACCGCCGGGCGGCAGCAAGCTGTCGGGTTATGGACGAATCAGTGGGTCTGCGGATCTTCCTGAGGCGCCTCACCCTGCTCCTGCTGCTTGCGCTTTACCGCCTGGGCAAAAATGGCGTCGAAGTTCACCGGCGCCAGCATCAGGGCCGGGAAGCTGCCCTTGTTGACCACGGAATCGATGGTCTCGCGGGCGTAGGGGAACAGCAGGTTCGGGCAGTAGGCGCCC
>JBMCIH010000456.1:0-2623 GCA_048617055.1 Marinobacter sp.
GATGCCACCAGGATGCCCAGGGCAATGGCCAGGTCGAAGCGCCCGCCCTCCTTGGGCAGGTCCGCCGGGGCGAGGTTGATGGTGATGCGGCGGGCGGGGAAGTCGAAACCGGCATTGAGCAGGGCGCTGCGCACCCGGTCCTTGCTTTCACGGACGGCGGTTTCCGGCAACCCGACAATGGACAGCGATGGCAGGCCGCTGGACAGATGGACCTCAACGGTAACGGCGGGTGCGCTGACGCCCAGCCGCGCACGGGTATGGATGGTAGCAAGCATAGGGTCTTCCCTGACGTTCAGGCGCGTCCGGCCGGTGGTACTGCCTGTGCCACCTCGGGCCGGTGCGGGGTTCAGTTTTTAATCGGGGCCGGAGCCGGCCCTGGCCTCCAGCTCGGCCACCCGCTTTTCGAGCTGTTCGAGCTTTTCCCGGGTATGGAGCAAGACCGCCTGCTGGGCGTCGAACTCCTCACGGGTTACCAGTTCCAGCTTCGAGATCACCGACATGACGGTGGCCCGGGCGTGGTTTTCCATGTCCTCGCGGGCCGCCCGTGCCATATCGGGCACGAACTGGCCAAACTGTTGCTGAACCTGCCCCAGCAGGTCATTGGGAATCTTCACCGTATCAATCTCCACTGATCCCGAGCCGCCCGCGGTTCCCGGAAACATCCCGGGAACGCGGCAAACGGCGGTATGCCGGTGAATGAGTGTAACACAGCGCGGTCCCTGCCATACTACCCGGGCAGGCAAGCGATACGGTACGGTGCACCTGTCGCGGGCATATGCACCAATTTGGTTCTTGCCCGGAGCCTCTGCGCTATAATGGCGCACGGATCAGAACCATTTTGGTTCACGGATTTTTCAGGTATATGATTTTTAATAACTTTTTTGCGTTGGCATACACGATGCTTTGAGCCTTGTACGCAATCCGCACAATTGGTGTGCGAGGTGGCAGCATCCCGAACCCGGCCAGACCACGGCATCGTGGTCATAAAAACCGGGACGGCAAACTCCAAGGAGACAGCAATGAAACTTGTGACAGCGATCATCAAGCCTTTCAAGCTGGATGATGTCCGTGAGGCACTATCCGAGATTGGCGTTCAGGGCGTAACCGTAACCGAGGTAAAGGGTTTCGGTCGCCAGAAGGGGCATACCGAACTCTATCGCGGAGCGGAGTATGTGGTGGACTTCCTGCCCAAGGTCAAGGTTGAGGTGGCCATCGGCGACAGCCTGCTGGACCAGGTGATCGAGTCCATCACCAAGGCGGCCAACACCGGCAAGATCGGCGACGGCAAAATATTCGTCACCGAACTGCAACAGGCCATCCGGATCCGGACGGGCGAGACCGGCGAGGAAGCCGTCTGACCCCGGGCGCTTAAGCAGTCAGGCCAACGCAAAAAATCCAATACCTGTTAAGCCTCGTGCGGAGGGCTTCTTATGGAAAACAGTGTCTTTCATTTACAGTACGCTATAGATACCTTTTATTTTCTCGTTTGCGGTGCATTAGTCATGTGGATGGCAGCTGGCTTCGCCATGCTGGAATCCGGGCTGGTTCGCGCCAAGAACACCACCGAAATTCTGACCAAGAACGTGGCCCTGTTCGCAGTGGCCTGCGTTATGTATCTCATCTGTGGCTACGCCATCATGTATGGCGGCAATATTTTCCTCAGCGGTATGGGCGACGTGGATGTTGCCGGCGTAATGGGTGAGTATGCCGAGCGCGACGACTTTGAGGGTGGCTCCATCTACTCCGGCGCTTCCGACTTCTTCTTCCAGGTGGTCTTCGTCGCCACCGCCATGTCCATTGTCTCCGGTGCCGTGGCCGAGCGTATGAAACTGTGGGCCTTCCTGGCCTTCGCCGTGGTCATGACCGGGTTTATCTATCCCATGGAAGGTGCCTGGACCTGGGGCGGTGCCGATGTGTTCGGCATGTACAACCTGGGCGACCTGGGCTTCAGCGACTTCGCCGGCTCCGGCATCGTGCATATGGCCGGTGCGGCTGCCGCCCTGGCTGGCGTCATCCTGCTGGGCGCCCGTAAGGGCAAGTACGGCCCCAACGGCGAGATACGCGCCTTCCCGGGTGCCAACATGCCGCTGGCCGCGCTGGGGACCTTTATCCTGTGGCTGGGCTGGTTCGGCTTCAACGGCGGCTCCGTGCTGAAGCTGGGCGATGTGGCCAGCGCCCACTCGGTGGCCATGGTCTTCCTGAACACCAACGATCACCGCCCGCATCATGTTCGGCAAGGCTGACCTGACCATGCTGCTCAACGGTGCCATCGCCGGTCTGGTGGTGATCACCGCCGAGCCTTCCACCCCGGGCGCACTGGTTGCCACCATCTGGGGCGCCCTGGGCGGCATTCTCGTGGTGCTGAGCATCGTCACCCTGGACAAGCTGCGCATCGACGACCCGGTGGGTGCCATTTCGGCCCACGGTGTGTGCGGCTTCCTGGGCCTGCTGCTGGTCCCGGTCACCAACGACGGTGCCTCGTTCAGCGGCCAGATCATCGGCGCCCTGACCATCTTCATCTGGGTGTTCGTCGCCAGCCTGATTGTCTGGGGCATCCTCAAGGCGGTCATGGGCATCCGCGTCAGCGAGGAAGACGAGTACGAAGGTGTGGACCTGTCCGAGT
>JBMCIH010000457.1:0-2616 GCA_048617055.1 Marinobacter sp.
GTCAGGTGTACGTGGGCCTGATCACCGACCTGTCCTACAGCAACCCCCACGTCAGCCCCTTCCACGAGATGCAGCGCCTGAAACTGCACCCGGAAATCCGCAAGTACCTGGAAGGCGGTAAGCGGGTGTCCTACGGCGCCCGGGCCATCACCAAGGGGGGGCTGAATTCACTGCCGAAGATGACCTTCCCGGGCGGCCTGCTGCTGGGCTGTAACGCCGGTACCCTGAACTTCTCCAAGATCAAGGGCTCCCATACCGCCATGAAATCCGGCCTGCTGGGTGCCGAGGCGGTATTCGGGGCGCTGAAGGAAGGCAAATCCGGTGAGGAACTGACCGGCTTCCAGGAGCGGTTCGAGAACAGCTGGCTCTATAAGGAGCTGTTCAAGGAGCACAATTTCGGGCCGGCCATGCACAAGTTCGGTCACATTGGTGGCGGCGCCATCGCCTTTATCGAGCAGAATATCCTCGGCCGCCCGCTGCCGATGACTTTCCACGACACGGTGCCCGACTACGCCACCATGAAGCCGGCGGACCAGTGCAAGAAGATCGACTATCCGAAGCCGGACAACACCATCATGTTCGACAAGCTGTCTTCGGTGTTTATTTCCAACACCAACCACGAGGAAGATCAGCCCATTCACCTCAAACTGAAGGATCCGTCGATTCCCATCGAGCACAACCTGCCGAAGTACAACGAACCGGCCCAGCGTTACTGCCCGGCCGGGGTGTACGAAGTGGTGGAAGCGGAAGACGGCAGTGGCAAGAAGTTCCAGATCAATGCCCAGAACTGTGTTCACTGCAAGACCTGCGACATCAAGGATCCGGCCCAGAACATCACCTGGGTGACACCGGAAGGCGGCGGTGGCCCCAACTATCCGAACATGTGACAGTTACCGCTGAAAGACAGAAGGCCAGGTTCCGTCCTGGCCTTTTTACGTGTTCGGACCCTGAAATCCGGACAAAAAAACGGCTCCCGCGGGAGCCGTTTTCGGTTCAACCTTCCGGAAGCGATCAGTGCACGTGGCCGTGCTCCTGCTCTTCGTCGGTTGCCGGGCGGGTCTCGACCACTTCCACGTCAAAGTGCAGGGTCTCGCCGGCCAGCGGATGGTTGGCGTCGATGGTGACGGTGTCGTCGTTGACTTCAACCACGCGAACGATCTGGGGGCCGCCCGGGGTCTGGGCCTGGAACTGCATGCCCGGTTCAATGGTGTCCACACCTTCGAAAGCGGAGCGGGGAACCGGCTGCACCAGCTCCTCGTTCTTCTCGCCATAGCCTTCCGCGGGATCAACGGAGACCTTGACCTGATCGCCGGTGTCCTTTTCGGTCAGCGCGCTTTCCAGCCCGCCGATGATATTCTGTGCGCCTTCCAGATACGACAGTGGCTCACGACCTTCCACGCGGGATGAGTCCAGTTGCTCTCCCTCGTCATTGGTCAGAGTATAGTGAATGGTAACAACGCGAGGTTGGGCCATGGTTTCTCCTTGCATGTCGCAATGACTGTAAATGTATAAACGGTTGATCGAAAGTGATCTTGAACAGCCGGACTGCACAGAGGAACTAACGACCACCGGGTCTCGTTAGAGAGCCGGGCTCGGTAACAAGATCTAGAACTCTAGTCTAACAAGGGTCAGACTGCGTTTTCTACCATCTTGGCCCTAATGGTGGTGTTGCCTGGCGGTAATTCAACCACGACCGACCGGAAAAAACTCGCCACTGCTCCAGACACCCAGCACAGTGCCATCCCCGGAGGGCTGCTCCACAAGCAGGTCCGCCAGCTCATAATAGGACGCAGTCACCAGGCGCGCCTCCAGTCCCCGCCGGACCTGAACCACCGGCCGCGGGCTGCCATCGTCATAAGTGCCCACCTCGAGCGGGTGCTCCGGGCCCACCACCAGCTTCTCGCCCACGTTGGTGGTCAGGGCCAGCACCTGCTGCTCGTCACTACCGGCGACCTCGAGGGTGTGAGCCAGCAACGGGGTATCCTCCACCCGGATGCGCCACTTCTCCACGGGGGTGACCAGATAGAACTGACCATCCTCCTCCCGCCGCAGAATGGTCGAGAACAACCGGACTATGGCGTCACGCTGGATGAGCTCCCCCTCGCGGTACCAGTTACCGTCCCGGGCGATCCGTATGTCGATATCACCGGAGAGTTCCGGATGCCACTTCTCGATGGGGGGCAGGCTGTCGCCTTCGGCGGCCGCCCTGACCTGATCTTCCAGACGCTTGGGGTCCTGACTCATGGGGTAACTCCTGGCTACTGGTGAAAGACTCGATGCCTGGCCATGCTGGCCTCTTCACTAAAAATGGGCCTGGCTTTTGCGAGTTGCAACCCCGGAGTATTACCACCGGGATGCCGGCTGCGGGACGTTGATGCGGGTGACGGGCTTTCAGGGCAGGAACTGCGCTTTCAGGTCCGCGCACCCGGGCCCCACCACCGGCATATCCAGGGCGACCGCCTGGCTGGTCATAAAGGGGATGCCGCGCCTGTGCCCGTCTACAAACAACGTCGAGAGCGCCCCCACCAGGGGCATGTGGGAGATGAGCATCAGGCGGGCGTCGGGGAGCTGGTCCAGCAGTGCATCCAGGCACAGGCCGGGGTCATCGTCGGGCGC
>JBMCIH010000458.1:0-2615 GCA_048617055.1 Marinobacter sp.
GAGGACATCGACGAGTACCTGCGGCATTCCCGCCGGGTACTCAAGGCCATTGGTGAATATGTCCACCGGCGGCTCACCGAGATGCGGGTCAGCGCCCGCAAGCCGGAAGGGGGCTTCTACGTGTTCCCGGACTTCTCCGCCTATCGGGAAGACCTGGACCGGCACGACATCAAGACCAGTGCCGCCTTCTGCAAACGGCTGCTGGAGGAGACCGGCGTCGCCATGCTGCCCGCCAGCGACTTCGGCTTCGAGCCGGACCTGCTCAGCGCGCGCCTGGCATTCGTCGATTTCGACGGCGCCCGGGCCCTTGAACTGGCGGCAGGGGATTTTGCCGGCCAGGAGCTGGGGGATGACTTCGTGGAACTTGCCAGCCCCCGGATGGTGACGGCCATGGAGCGGACCGAGGCCTGGCTGAAGGGCCTGTAAACGCCCTGTTTCGGGCCCTGTCCGGGCGGCAGGGCCCGTTGACCCCGGCTCTGCGCGCCATCATACTGCCGCCGGAACAATCCCCTTGAATTCCGGGCGCCTGCCTCCAGGCGCAATCGTCAGCTTGCTAAATCGTCGGAACCGACGAAGGCAAGGGAACGCCCCTGTCCTACCCTGTCCGCTGGGGTCCTCCCCCTGCCTGATCTGTCCATCCCATGCACGTCCGGAAGCCCCATGTCACAAGTGGAGATGATGTTCCAGCGTTACGGGCCCAAATACAAGTGGCTGGTCACCCTCACCATGCTGCTCGGGCTGGTGGCGCTGGGCATGTCCATTACCATCGTCAATGTGGCCACCCCCTACATCAAGGGCTCCCTGGGGCTGAGCGATGTGCAGGTGCAGTGGATATCCACCGGCTTCCTGGCGGCCACCACGGTGGCCCTGCTGATTGCTCCCTGGCTGGTTCAGGCCTTCGGCCAGCGGGCCACCTTCGTGGGGCTGCTGGCCACTTTTGTGGTGGCCTCCATCATCGGTGGGCTGGCCACCAGCATGGCGGCGATTGTGGCCGCCCGGGTGGTCCAGGGTGCCATGACCGGTCTGATCCGCCCCCTGGCACTGGAGGCCATGTTCTCGGTATTCCCCGCCAGCGAGCGGGGTATGGCTACCGCCATCTACGGCATGTGCCTGGGCCTGCCCCTGACCCTCGCCACGGTGGTCGGCGGCGGACTGGTGGAAGCCTTTACCTGGCGCTATGTGTTCTTCGTCACCCCGACCATGTGCCTGGCGGCCATGGTGATGGGCTACCTGTTCCTGCCCACCCGGGAAGGCAGCGAGCCCCGGCCGCCCTTCGACTGGACCGGCGCCATCAGCCTGTTCGTGTGCATTTTTGCCCTGCTGGCGGCGGTGGCCAACGGCCAGCGCTGGGGCTGGGACAGCAATGCGGTACTGGGCCTGCTGGGGGCCGCCCTGGTCCTGGGCACTGGGTTTGTCTGGTGGGAGCGAAAGATCGACCAGCCTCTGCTGGACCTGGGCATCTTCCGCCACCGGGCCTTTCTGGCGGGCTGTCTGGCCATTTTCGTATTCGGCGGGGCCTTCTACGCCATCATGTACCTGCTGCCGCTGTTCGCCCAGGGCATTCTCGATTTCCGCCCGGTGACCACCGGCCTGCTGTTCCTGCCCTCCACCGCAGTGCTGGCCCTGCTGGTGCCGGTCGTCGGCAGGCTCAGCGACCGCTACCCGGCCCACTATATGACCCTGCCGGGGCTGGCCTTCGCCATCTTCGCCGTGTATCTGTTTTCCCGGGCCGATGCCTATACCTCGTTCACCTATCTCGCCGTGGCCCTCACCCTGATGAGCGCCGGCATGGCATCATTCCCGCCCCCGACCCTGTCCCGGGCCATTGGCTCACTGCCGCTGGCGCTGACCGGTTCGGGCTCCGGTGTGATCAACTTCATGCTGCAGATGGGGGGCGCCTTCGGCACCGCCGCCCTGGTGCTGATGGTGGACCGGCGCATAACATGGCACGGCGCCCACATCAGTGCAGAGATCACCCCCGGCAACGACGCGGCCATGGCCGCCGCCGCAGGCTGGCAGGACGCGCTCGCCGGCGTTGGCGTACCGGAGGCCTGGCTGCAGACGGCGGCCCTGCAGAAAGTCGGGGCCACCGAACAGTTCTGGGCAACGGTGATGGCCTACCAGGACGGCTTCTGGCTGGTGATGATCTCGCTCAGCTTTGTAGTGGTGCCTGCCTGGCTGCTGAGCCGCTGGAGCCGGGCACCCCGACACGCAACAGACTGACCCCGACACGGATTACTCCATGGTTGATGACAATAACAACGACAAGGCCTCCGTCGACGACCGCAGGCCCGCCATGAGACCGGCGCAGATGACCAGGCTGCTGCTGATGGCTGTACTGGTGGTAGCCGGCCTCGCCTGGCTGGGCCAGTGGCTGTGGTACCGGCACACCCACGTGGTGGAGGACAATGCCAGCGTGACCACCGACCTGGTAACGGTCTCCTCCCGCCTGCCCGGTCGGGTCGACGAGTTTGCGCCGGAAAACGGCGACCAGCTGCAGGGCGGCCAGACCCTGGCCCGGCTGTACAGCCGGCCGGAACAGCTGGAGCTGGACCAGCGCCGGGCCCGGGTTGCCCGCATGGAGGCCCGGCTGGCCTTTGAGCAGCAACAGAGCG
>JBMCIH010000459.1:0-2605 GCA_048617055.1 Marinobacter sp.
GAGGAACAGCCAGTTGACGTCGTCGGCAAAGGCGGCGTAGTTGCGGATATGCAGCAACCGGCAGAGGCGGTCCAGCAGCACATTTTCCTGGTCGCTGTCCGGCAGGCCGAAGAGCTGATAGGGGGGCACGCTGGCATTGTCCGGGTCAAAGGCCCGGATCAGGGCTTCATAGCCGATGGTACGCTTATGGGAGATGCTGAAGATCGGTTGCAGGGCGGTTTTCAGAATGAGGCCCTGAAAACAGCCGGTCCAGAGGGTGTCCTCGCGGCTGAGCAGCGGGTCGAGTAGGTTCAGGTCTGCGCCTGAGAGATGTTCTGGCAGATAATTCATGGATCCGCGATTCTGGCGACTGATGGAGGCCCGGAATACGGTCCTCAGACCGTTCAGGTAAGCCGGAACAGGTATTCAGCCTCGGAGCATGCCAGAAGTCCCCGAGTGGTACCAGTCAGTGATGTCAAAGATTATGAATCAGTGACTTGAGACGTGTTCAAACAAATGGCAGGTCAGGCACTCTTCGGCTCCGGAACGGTTACCTTCTGAAACAGCAGATGGCGGGCGCGAGACCCGCCCGGTTTCAGTTGTTGCTGGGTACGACAACCGATTCGTCGAATTCGAATTCCATGGTGTTCTCCTGTCGGGGTCGGGCGTTCCGCCCAGTGAAAGTCATAGCTTTATTATATGAATCCGATAGCGAGGCTGAATCCGTAAAACCCGCATAAGTACAAGCCTCAGGTCGCCGGATCATGCATTCCATCAGAAATACTGAACAGGCCGGGCAGAATATTGCGGTTGGCTTTGTGGCGGTGTATTCCTATGCTCATTGTCATGCCCGACAAGGGCCGGATCTCTGCAGGGAGTGCCAACAGGATGCAGTTGCGGAACTCAGCCAGGCGTTTTGGGGTCATCAGTGCAGGGTTGCACTGGCTGGTGGCGCTGGCCGTGTTCGGCCTGTTCGGCCTCGGGTATTACATGGTTGGCCTGGGCTATTACGACGACTGGTACCGGCTTGCGCCCCATATCCACCGCAGTGTCGGCCTGCTGCTGCTGTTCGTGGTCGTGCTGCGCCTGTTGTGGCGCCTGGTGGAAACCGGCCCGGCCCCGCTGAGTACCCACTCCCGCCTGGAAGTGGTCGCCGCCAGGCTGGTTCACTGGAGTCTGTATCTGCTGATGCTGGTGGCCATGGTCAGCGGCTACCTGATTTCCACCGCCGACGGCTCCGGTGTCCGGGTGTTCGACTGGTTCCGGGTGCCGTCGGTGACCGGCCAGGTCAAAGGGCTGGAAGACATTGCCGGCGACGTCCATTACTGGGTTACCTGGGCACTGGTGGTGCTGGCCGTCCTGCATGGCCTGGCCGCCATCAAACACCACGTCATTGACAGGGATGACACCCTGAGGCGCATGCTGCCCGTGCGCCTGAAAGAAAATGACTGAACCTTATTCGCAAACCGACAGCACCCCACAAGGAGACCGACAAGATGAAAAAAGTGCTTCTGGCCCCGGCCCTGACCCTGGCAATCGCAGGTGCGGTCCAGGCCGACGAACACAGTGGTACCTATGCTTTCGATAAGGAGGACGCCCACCAGTTCATTACCTTCGAGATTTCCCACCTCGGGTTCAGTACGCTTTATGGCCGTTTCAATGACTTCGACGGCGAGTTCATGTTCGATGCGGACAACCCCGAAGACAGCCGGGTCGAGGTGACCATCGATACCGGCAGTGTCGACACCAATCATGGTGAGCGGGACAAGCATCTGCGGGACGAGGACTTCCTGTACGTGGACGAGTACCCGGAGGCCACCTTCCGCAGCACCCGTGTGGAGGCGGATGAAGACGGCGAGAGTGCCGAAGTGACCGGTGACCTGACCCTGCGTGGCGTGACCCGTGAAGTCACGCTGGATGTGGAGCTTCAGGGTTACGGGGAGGACCCCTGGGGCGGCTATCGCATGGGCTTTGATGCGGAAACCGAGATCAAGCTGTCGGATTTCGATATCCCCACCGACCTGGGCAAGGCCTCCGAAACCGTGAAGCTGGAAATTTCCGTCGAGGGCATTCGCCAGTAAAGCCCCGGCGGCAGGCCTGAGAAGGGAAACACGGGCCCCTACTTGTTGGGGGCCCCGCTTTCACCCTGGTGGCAGCGGCAGAGTCGCAGCTGGCGAAAGAACTGGGCAACAAAGATCACCAGGGCCACCAGCAGGCCGGCGATCAGAAAGGGCCTGGTCAACACCAGGCTGCCACTGAGCGAAAACTCCACCAGGAGCATCAGCGCCAGGGCCAATGCACCATTGACCAGGGCGGTCATAACCGCCTGACGGCACGCCTTGAGAGTCAGTTTCATAGTGTTCGCTCTGATTGATGAGCCGGAGCAGTGGTCTGCGCCGGTGTTCAGATGTCGAAGTCGTAATCCATAATTCACAACGCACTGCGAGAATACGGTGCCCCGGTGAGCGGAAACATGCGGGAATTCCGCTATTGGAAAAATCGTCCCGGGATTCATTCCGCAGAATTGGTCTATTGCCTCCCGCCTCCATATAATGTGACGCGCCATACAGCTGTAGCCTCCGCCGGGCCCCGGGGCCGTTCCGCGGGCGGTGGCTGGTGAACACAC
>JBMCIH010000460.1:0-2595 GCA_048617055.1 Marinobacter sp.
GGACTGGTCATCGGCGTGGCTGCCGCCCTGTTTGTCCTGCTTAACGGCCGCATTGCCGGTATCAGCAGCATTCTGGGTGGTCTGCTGACGCCGGTTCGCGGCCAGATTGCCTGGCGCGTGGCCTTCCTGCTGGGGATGATACTGGCCCCGTTGTTGTGGCTGGCGTTTGCGGCTCTGCCAGACATCCAGGTAAACGCAAGCTACCCCATGGTGATTCTCGCCGGTCTGCTGGTGGGTGTGGGTACCCGCTATGGCTCTGGCTGTACCAGCGGTCATGGTGTTTGCGGACTGTCCCGGTTTTCGCTTCGTTCCCTGGTGGCCACCCTGAGCTTCATGGCCGCCGGCTTTGTTACCGTCTACCTGGTGCGCCACGCCCTGGGTGCCTGATTCTGACACCGGAGACCCCTGATAATGAAGTACACGCTCTCTTCCTTCGTTGCAGGCCTGGTTTTTGGCCTGGGCCTGTTGCTCTCCGGCATGGCCAACCCGGAAAAGGTGCTTGGCTTTCTCGACCTGGCCGGTGCCTGGGATCCGTCACTGGCCATGGTGATGGCCGGCGCGATTGTTGTTGGCGTGGTGGCTTTTGCCATTGCCCATCGCCGTCGTGTGTCCTTGCTGGGCTTCGACATGCAACTGCCCCCCCGCGAAGGCTTTTCTCACCGACTGATGGTTGGCAGCCTGGTGTTCGGCGCAGGCTGGGGCCTGGCCGGATTCTGCCCCGGTCCCGGGCTGGTAGCTCTGGGCGCAGGTGAAGCCAAGGCTGCGGTGTTTGTCCTTGCGATGGTTGCCGGCATGGCACTCTTTCAGCTGCTGGAAAGGCAGCGCCAATGGTCCCGATAGCCCTGCCTATTGGCATGGCGGCTGCGTTGGCGGAAGGTTTTCTGTAAAATCGGGCGGATTCCGGAGCCGGTCCGTTGCGCTGACCGTAACCGGGGAATCCGCCAGAAGCCGCCAGCCAGGAGAAGGTTGTTATGGACATTCGTAAAATTGACGACAGCATTTCCGTCGCGCCGCAAATCAACCCGGAAGACGTTGCGGAAATCGCCCGGCGCGGCTTCCGGACTCTGGTCGCCAACCGTCCCGATCAGGAAGAACCGGGCCAGCCAGCCATGGCCGATATCCAAAAGGCCGCCAAAGAGCATGGCCTTGAGTGGGTCTACCTGCCGGTGGAATCGGGCAATATCCGGGATGCCGATGTGGATGCCTTTGACCCGCTATTCGAGGAAGCGGACAAGCCGGTACTGGCGTTCTGCCGCTCCGGCACCCGCTGTAGCGTGCTCTGGGCGCTGAGTTCCGCCCGCCGCATGCCCGTCGAGCCCATCATCGAGCGTGCCGGCCAGGCCGGCTATGACCTCCGGGGCCTGGTGCCCCGCCTCCGGCAGGAGGCGGACAGCCACAAGGGCTGATCCCCGGCCCCGCTGGCTTCGTATTACCCGCTTGCCACCATTACAACCCACTGCGCTCTGAGGATAACCGGCTCCATGAACTACAAGGGTGAGGAAGCTTTCCGCCACGACCAGCCTTCCCGTCTGGGTATTCTGATCACCAACCTGGGCACCCCCGATGCCCCCACTACCCGTGCGCTGCGTCGGTATCTGGCGGAATTCCTGTGGGACCCCAGGGTCGTGGAGACGCCCCGCCCGCTGTGGTGGCTGATCCTGCACGGCATTATCCTGCGGGTACGGCCGTCCCGGTCCGCCGCCGCCTACCGGGCCGTTTGGCAGCCGGAAGGTTCCCCGCTGCTGACCCACACCGCGGCCCAGTGCGAAGGCATCCGGGCTTCACTGCAGCACCGGTACGGGGACAACCTCGTGGTGGGTTTTGCCATGCGCTATGGCAATCCCTCCATTGCCAGTGTGCTGGATCAGATGCAGCAGCAGGGGGTGCGTCAGCTCCTGGTGCTGCCCCTCTATCCCCAGTACTCCGCATCAACGTCCGCCTCCACTTTCGACGCCATCGCCGCCGACTTTACCCGCCGCCGCTGGCTGCCGGACTTCCGTTTCATCAGCCATTACCACGATTTCCCCCCCTATATCGAGGCCATGGCCGAGCACATCGAGCAGCACTGGTCAGAACACGGCAGGCACAAACGGCTGGTGCTGTCCTACCACGGGGTTCCCAAAAAGTACCTGCTGCGGGGCGATCCCTACCACTGCGAGTGTCACAAGACCTCCCGGTTGCTGGCCGAGCGGCTCGGGCTGGGCCCGGATGACTACATCACCACCTTCCAGTCCAGGTTCGGCCGGGAGGAATGGCTGCGTCCCTATACCGACGAGACCCTCAAATCCCTGCCCGGCCAGGGCGTGGATTCGGTGGATGTGTTCTGCCCCGGGTTCTCAGCGGACTGCCTGGAAACCATCGAAGAGATCAATGGCGAAAACCGGGAATATTTCCTGGAAGCCGGCGGCCGGTCCTTTGCCTATATTCCCGCCCTCAACGCCACCGAAGGCCATATCCGGGCGCTGGTGGCACTGATCGAGCAGAACCTGGAAGGCTGGGCGGAACCGGCCAATGACCCGCAGCTGCTCGAGCGCCGCCAGCAAAGGGCGGAGGCAGTCAGGCAACGGCTGGGGTGGTAGACTGGCCTTATTCAGG
>JBMCIH010000461.1:0-2583 GCA_048617055.1 Marinobacter sp.
CATCAGAAGAGTTTCGAGCGGATCGTGCTGCCCTTCAAGAACAACCTCGAGCGCCTTGGCATGGAAGTGGACGTGCGCCTGGTGGACACCAACCAGTACGTCGAACGGGTTCAGGGCTTTGATTTCGACATCATTACCCACGTTATCTCCCAGTCTGACTCCCCCGGTAACGAGCAGCGGGACTTATGGCACTCTTCCGTTGCCGATGTGAAGGGGTCACGCAACTACGCGGGGGTGAATGACCCGGTGGTCGACGAACTGGTGGAGCTTGTCATCCAGGCGCCGGACCGGGAAGCTCTGGTAGACCGTACCCGCGCACTGGACCGTGTGCTGCTGCACGGCCACTATGTGGTGCCCAATTGGCACCTGTCCATGGACCGTATCGCCTACTGGTCCTTCCTGGAGAGGCCGGAAAATACGCCCAAAGACGGGGTGGATGTGAACAACTGGTGGTATGGCAACTGAGACCATGCCGGGCGCCACTGAACTGTCCCTACTCCGGAGCTGATGTCGACTATGGGCGTTTATATACTCCGGAGGCTGGCGCTGATCATCCCCACCCTGCTCGGCATCATGCTGCTCAACTTCATTATTGTGCAGGCGGCGCCCGGCGGGCCGGTGGAACAGATGCTGGCGGAAATGCAGGGCCACGGCGGCAGTGCCCTGACCCGTGCCGGTGGTGGCGGTTCCGGCGAGGTCTCAGCCGGCGGCGACTCCCGGGGGTCCCGGGGCATCCACCCGGAGCTGCTGGAAGAGATCGAGGCCATGTACGGCTTCGACAGACCCGCCCATGAGCGTTTCTTCCAGATGGTGGCGGACTACGCCCGGTTTGATTTCGGTGAGTCGTTCTACCGGGACCGCACGGTGGTGGAACTGATCATCGACAAGATGCCGGTGTCCATCTCCCTCGGGCTATGGTCCACACTGGTCATCTATGTGATATCCATTCCCCTGGGCATCCGCAAGGCGGTCACCGACGGTTCCCGCTTCGACGTATGGACCAGTACTCTCATTATTGTCGGTTACGCCATACCCGGCTTCCTGTTCGCCATCCTGCTGATTGTACTGTTCGCCGGCGGCAGCTACTGGGACATCTTCCCCAACAGTGGCCTGACCTCCAGCGGCTTTGATGACATGACCTGGCCGGAGAAGGTCGGGGACTACTTCATGCACCTGGTGCTGCCCGTGTCCGCCAATGTCATCGGCGGCTTTGCCACCCTCACCCTGCTCACCAAGAACTCGTTTCTGGACGAGATCGGAAAACACTATGTCGTCACCGCCAGGGCCAAGGGGCTCAACCAGCGCCAGGTGCTTTACGGCCATGTGTTCCGTAATGCCATGCTGATCGTGATCGCCAGCATGCCGGGGGTACTGGTCAGCCTGTTCTTTACCGGCTCGCTGCTGATCGAGGTCATCTTCTCCCTGGACGGCCTGGGCCTGCTGGGATTCGAAGCGGCCCTCAACCGGGACTATCCGGTGATCTTCGGAACGCTCTACATCTTTACCCTCATGGGGCTGATCCTGAAGCTGGTCAGCGACCTCACCTATGTCGCGGTTGATCCTCGCATCGATTTTGAGAGCAGGGAGGGCTAGGTTTGGAGTTGTCCCCCATACAGCAACGCCGTCTGGCCAATTTCCGGCGCAACCGCCGGGGCTACTGGTCGCTGTGGATCTTTCTCGCCCTGTTCGGGCTGTCCCTCTGTGCCGAGCTGATCGCCAACGACCGGCCGCTCGCGGTTTCCTACAAAGGCGAGCTCTACTTTCCGGTGGTTCAGTCGATTCCGGAGGAGACCTTCGGTGGCTTCCTGCCTTCAGAGACCGACTACCGGGACTCATTCATCCGGGAAGAGATCAGCGCCAACGGCTGGATGCTGTGGCCACCGATCCGCTTCAGCTATGACACGGTAAACTACGACCTGGACGAGCCGTCGCCGTCGCCGCCGAGCCTGGAAAACTGGCTCGGAACCGATGATCAGGCGCGGGACGTTACCGCCAGGGTGATCTACGGCTTCCGGATCTCGGTGCTGTTCGGCCTGATCCTCACCGCCCTGAGCTGTATCGTCGGCGTGGCCGTCGGCGCGATCCAGGGTTACTACGGGGGCAAAATCGACCTTCTGGGCCAGCGTTTTATCGAGATCTGGTCCGGCCTGCCGGTGCTCTACCTGCTGATCATCCTGTCGGCCATCCTGCAGCCCAACTTCTGGTGGCTGCTGGGCATCATGCTGCTATTCAGCTGGATGGGGCTGGTGGACGTGGTACGGGCGGAGTTCCTGCGCGCCCGCAACCTGGAATACGTCAGGGCCGCCAGGGCCCTGGGGCTGGGCAACCGCAAGATCATGTTCCGTCATATCCTGCCCAACGCCATGGTGGCCACCCTGACCTTCCTGCCGTTCATCCTCACCGGCGCCATTACCGCACTCACCTCGCTGGACTTCCTGGGCTTTGGCCTGCCCCCGGGCTCACCGTCCCTGGGTGAGCTGATCGCCCAGGGCAAGGATAACCTTCATGCCCCCTGGCTGGGCATGTCCGCTTTCTTCAGCCTGGCGCTCATGCTGACGCTGCTGGTGTTCGGACGCATGGGCA
>JBMCIH010000462.1:0-2573 GCA_048617055.1 Marinobacter sp.
GTTTCAGCCCGACGATTTTGCTATCATTCGCTTAACGTTCTGGCCATGTTTGTCTGGTCCGGTTTTCCGTTAACGTCATGAGGTGTGGATGCGTCCCGGCCGCCACTTGCTGATCAGCGCTGCAGTCTGCCTGCTACCGGTAACTCTGGCCGTGCCCTCCGTATCCGCGGACTCCGTTCGGCGGATCGAGCACCCGGACGGCCGTGTGGAGTATACCGACGACTCATCCGCCCGGATGACTGCCCGCGCCAGTACCCGCCAGGAGACGGTCTACAAATACACCGACGACAATGGCGTGGTGACCTTCAGCGAGGCGCGGCCCGACAAGGCCGCCTACGACGTCATCCGTTTCGACTGTTATGCCTGCGACCCGGACTCCAATGTGGACTGGCAGAAGACGCCGCTGTTTGTCAGCCATTACCAGGATGAGATTGACACCCTGGCCCGGGACTACCAGGTAGACCCGGCCCTGGTGCGGGCGGTTATCCACGCCGAAAGCGCTTTCAATCCGCGGGCGGTGTCGCCCAAAGGTGCCCAGGGCCTGATGCAACTGATGCCGGGCACGGCCCGGGAGCTCGGGGTCAGTAATCCCCTCGACGTTCGGGAAAACATCCGCGGCGGTGTCGACTACCTCGCCCGTATGATCGACCGGCACGACGGAGACGTGCGCCTGGCCACCGCCGCCTATAACGCCGGCCCCGGTGCCGTCAGGCGCCATGGCGGCATCCCCCCCTACGCCGAAACCCGCGCCTATGTGAAAAGGGTGGGCATCCTGCACGAGCGCTACCGGCTCGCCAGCAACTGATGGTGGCCTTAACCGCCCTCCCGTGATGGTCTAGACTGATCTGCTCTGGCATCCGTTTTTCTGGCCGAGGAGGTCCCCATGAACGCTAACGCAGACCAGAATGTCCGCCCGGACTACGATCAGGTTCTCAAGGATATTGCCGATTATGTGCTGACGGCCACCATTGACAGCAGTGAGGCCTGGACCACCGCCCGCCACTGCCTGATGGATACCCTGGGGTGCGGCCTGCTGGCATTGCGGTACCCCGAGTGCACCAAGCATCTGGGGCCGCTGGTGCAGGGCACCGTGGTACCCCATGGCGCCCGTGTGCCGGGCACATCCTTCGAACTGGACCCGGTAAAGGCGGCCTGGGATATCGGCTGTATCGTGCGCTGGCTGGACTACAACGACACCTGGCTGGCGGCGGAGTGGGGGCACCCGTCCGACAACCTCGGTGGCATACTGGCGGTGGCCGACCACCTGTCCCGGAAACGGGTCGCGGAGGGCCAGCCGCCACTGACCATGAAAACCGTACTGGAGGCAATGATCAAGGCCCATGAGATCCAGGGTGTGCTGGCGCTGGAGAATTCCTTCAACCGGGTCGGACTGGATCATGTGGTACTGGTCAAGGTAGCGTCGACGGCGGTTACGGCGTGGCTGATGGGCGCCAGTCGCGATCAGCTGTTATCCGCGCTGTCCCATGCCTGGGTAGACGGTCAGGCGCTGCGGACCTATCGCCATGCTCCCAATGCCGGCTCCCGCAAGTCCTGGGCGGCCGGCGATGCCACCTCCCGGGGCGTGCGGCTGGCAGACATTGCGCTGCGGGGCGAGATGGGGATCCCCGGCGTGCTGACGGCGCCCCAGTGGGGTTTCTACGATGTTCTGTTCAGCAAGACCAACCGGGACCAGGCCATCAAGCCCGAAGGCCAGCGCCAGTTCTCCATTCCCCAACCGTTCGGCAGCTACGTCATGGAGAACATCCTGTTCAAGATTTCCTTCCCGGCTGAGTTCCATGCCCAGACCGCCGCCGAAGCTGCCGTCAGGCTTCACCCGCAGGTGAAGGACCGGCTCCATGAGATAGACCGGGTAGAACTTACCACCCATGAATCCGCCATCCGGATCATTTCCAAGCAGGGCAAGCTGGCCAATGCGGCGGACCGGGACCACTGCCTGCAGTACATGGCGGCGGTGCCGCTGATTTTCGGCGAGCTGACCGCCGACCACTACGAGGACGCCTTTCACGAGGCCCATCCGGTCATCGACGAGTTGCGGGACAAAATGAAGGTGATCGAGGACGAGCGCTACACCCGGGACTACCTGGCGCCGGACAAGCGCTCCATTGCCAACGCCATCCAGGTGTTCTTCAGGGACGGCACCAGCACCGAGCGGGTGGAGGTGGAATACCCCATTGGCCATCGCCGGCGCCGGGAGGAAGGCATCCCGCTGCTTGTGGAGAAGTTCCGCAGCAACCTGGCGACGCGGTTTCCGCCCCAGGCCTGTGAGCGCATTCTGCACCTGTGCGGTGACCAGCAACGGCTGGAGCAGACACCGGTGCCTCAATTCATGAACCGGTTCCTGATCTGACGGGGCAGGTGGCAGGCCCGGGCCCGTGATCAGGCCTGGGCGGCTTCTACCGAGGTGTCGATACGGTACTTGTCGGTCAGGTTGTAGAGCGTGGGCCGGGTGATGCCCAGCAGCCGGGCGGCCTGGGCCATATTGAACCCGGTGGTCTTCAGGGCCTGAAGAATGGCATTGCGCTCGGCGGTTTCCCGCACCTGGCGCAGGTTGA
>JBMCIH010000463.1:0-2571 GCA_048617055.1 Marinobacter sp.
CGCTGGTTGCAGGGTAAGCCAGCGGGGCTGTATGACATGCAGGATGTTCTGGGGCTTAAAGACTGATTGTGTGCATGGGATTCCGGCTCTAGGCCCCGGGGTCTGAACCATTTTTTCGAAGAAAATTGGGGTCTGACCCCATTTTCCTGATTTTCCGTGTTCTTGCGGGGATTCCCCGGCAAACAGAAGCCTTTTGCATGGACACAGATCGCCAGATTTCCTACAATATGGCGATTTAACTGCACCAAGCGTAGCCAATGACACAGCCCGCCCGGGAGCCGGACGATTCCCTGCGGCGGGCAACAAGAAGCGGGACGGGGCAACACCCCCTCTCGCTTTTTTGCGACCTGAATTTGCGCTTGCGTTCCTGTTCGCCCACACGAACCCGATTGAGGATACAAGCCTTGAGTACACCTGCCATCCTTGCACTTGCAGACGGAAGCCTGTTCCACGGCGTCGCCATCGGCGCCGAGGGAGAAACCAGTGGTGAGGTGGTGTTCAATACCGCCATGACCGGCTATCAGGAGATTCTGACCGATCCGTCCTACTCCCGACAGATCGTCACCCTGACCTATCCTCATATTGGAAACACCGGCGTCAACGAGGAAGACGTGGAGTCCGACCGCATACAGGCTGCCGGGCTGATCATCCGTGACCTGCCGCTGCTGGCCAGCAACTGGCGCAGCCAGAAGACGCTGTCCGAGTATCTGAAGGAAAGCAGCAAGATCGGCATTGCCGAAATCGACACCCGGCGCCTGACCCGGATCCTGCGGGACAAGGGTGCCCAGAACGGCGCCATAGTCGCCGGTGCGGGCGCCACGCCGGAGCGGGCCCTGGAGCTGGCGCGCGCCTTTCCCGGCCTCAAGGGCATGGACCTGGCGAAAGAGGTTTCCTGCACGGAAACCTGGACCTGGAGCCAGACCGAGTGGTCCCTGGGCGAGGGTTACGGCCAGCGTGAAGAGAGCCGCTTCAATGTGGTCGCGTGGGACTTCGGCGTCAAGAAGAACATCCTGCGCATGCTGGCCGCGCGCGGCTGTGAGCTGACCATCGTTCCTGCCCAGACACCGGCGGCCGAGGTTCTGGCCATGAACCCTGACGGGGTTTTCCTCGCCAACGGCCCCGGTGACCCCGAGCCCTGCGACTACGCCATCGCCGCCATCCGCGAAGTGCTGGAGACAGACATCCCGGTGTTCGGTATCTGCCTGGGCCACCAGTTGCTGGCCCTGGCCAGCGGCGCCCGGACCGTGAAGATGGGCCACGGCCATCACGGCGCCAACCACCCGGTACAGAACCTGAAAGACGGCACGGTAATGATTACCAGCCAGAACCACGGCTTCGCCGTGGATGAATCCACCCTGCCGGGCAACGTGGAGGCGACCCACAAGTCCCTGTTTGACGGCACGCTGCAGGGGATCCGACGCACCGACAAGCCGGCGTTCAGCTTCCAGGGTCATCCGGAAGCCAGCCCGGGGCCCCACGATGTGGCGCCGCTGTTTGACGAGTTTATCCGGCTTATGGAAGTGCGCACCGCATAAGCGGTGGCCCGACACAGCGTTGCCATCTGGCGTACCGATTCTGAATTTTGCTGACAGGTTGACTGAGAAATGCCAAAGCGGACCGATATCAAAAGCATCCTGATCCTGGGCGCAGGCCCCATTGTGATTGGCCAGGCGTGTGAGTTTGACTATTCCGGAGCCCAGGCCTGCAAGGCCCTGCGCGAGGAGGGCTACCGGGTGATCCTGGTGAACTCCAACCCGGCCACCATCATGACCGACCCTGCCATGGCGGATGCCACCTACATTGAGCCGATCACCTGGCAGACGGTGGAGAAGATCATCGAGAAGGAGCAGCCCGACGCCTTGCTGCCCACCATGGGTGGCCAGACCGCGCTGAACTGCGCGCTGGACCTGGAAAGGCACGGGATTCTGGCCAGGCACGGTGTGGAAATGATCGGCGCCAACGCCGACACCATCGACAAGGCCGAGGACCGTGACCGTTTCGACAAGGCCATGAAGAAAATCGGCCTGGAGTGCCCCAAGGCCACCATCGCCCATTCCATGGAAGAAGCCTGGAAGGTGGCTGACGAGATTGGCTTCCCCTGCATTATCCGTCCGTCCTTTACCATGGGCGGGTCCGGCGGCGGCATTGCCTACAACCGGGACGAGTTCGAGGAAATCTGCACCCGGGGCCTGGACCTGTCCCCCACCAACGAACTGCTGATCGACGAGTCCCTGATCGGCTGGAAAGAGTACGAGATGGAAGTCGTCCGGGACCGGAACGACAACTGCATCATCGTCTGCTCCATCGAGAACTTCGACCCCATGGGCGTGCACACCGGCGACTCCATCACCGTGGCCCCGGCCCAGACCCTGACCGACAAGGAATACCAGATCATGCGCAACGCCTCGCTGGCGGTGCTGCGCGAGATCGGCGTCGAGACCGGCGGCTCCAACGTCCAGTTCGGCGTGGACCCGAAGAGCGGGCGCATGGTGGTGATCGAGATGAATCCGCGGGTGTCGCGCTCCTCGGCGCTGGCGTCCAAGGCGACCGGCTTCCCGATCGCCAAGATCG
>JBMCIH010000464.1:0-2568 GCA_048617055.1 Marinobacter sp.
TGTGGGCCGGGATCCCTTTCCGGGACCGTAAAAAACAGGGATGTTTTTTCCGAGCCTACATGGACGTATTTACGGCGTGTCCCGGAAAGGGATCTCGGCCTGCAGCCCTCCCGAAGCTCCAAATGCTGTCCCCGAAGCAAACAGACAAGAGGATCTTGAAATGAAACATTGCCTGAGAGTAGGAGTAGGAGGCCCGGTAGGCTCCGGTAAAACCGCATTGCTGCGCCAACTGTGCCTGGCCCTGCGGGACCACTACAACATCGCCGTAGTAACCAACGACATCTACACCAGAGAAGACGCCGACTTCCTCCTCAAACACGAGGCCCTGCCGGCAGACCGCATCCTCGGCGTGGAAACCGGTGGCTGCCCCCACACCGCCATACGCGAAGACGCATCCATGAACCTGGCGGCCATCGACGACCTCCAGAGCCGCCACCCGGACCTGGAACTGGTCCTGGTGGAGTCCGGCGGTGACAACCTCAGCGCCACCTTCAGCCCCGAGCTGTCGGACCTGACCCTCTACGTTATCGACGTCTCCGCCGGCGACAAAATCCCCCGCAAGGGCGGCCCCGGCATCACCAAATCCGACCTGCTGATCATCAACAAGATCGACATCGCCGAACAGGTCCACGCCTCCCTGGAAGTCATGGAGCGCGACAGCAAAAAAATGCGCGGTGAACGCCCCTTCGTCTTCACCAACCTGTACGACGGGGTAGGGCTGGAAACCATCATCAGCTTCATTCTGGAAAAGGGCATGCTGCCCGAAAGACGACCCAACAAACAGCCCGAAAGCGCCTGAGCCAGAACGCCACACGAATTCAGACAACCAGGAGTAACACCATGAAACTAAAAATCAAACTGCTCACCGCCGCCGCCCTGCTGCTGACCGCCACCGCAGCCGTCGCCCACCCGGGCCACGACCACGGCACCAGCGGCTTCACCAGCGGCCTGCTGCACCCCCTGCTGGGTCTGGACCATCTGCTGGCCATGGCCGCCATCGGCTTCTGGAGCGTGCGCCAGGGTAACCTGATGAAGCAGATCACCCCGCTGTTCGTGGTAGGCGGCATGATCCTCGGCGCCGGCATCGCATTTGCGGGCGTTGCCCTGCCAGGTGTTGAGACTGGCATTGTGCTATCTGTGATGGTGGCTGGGACTCTTATTGCTGCCATGGCCAAGCTGCCTACTGCTGTGGGTGGTTCGCTGGTGGTGGCGTTTATGGTGTTTCATGGGCATGCCCATGGTACTGAGATGCCGGCTGGGGCGGCGCTGGTGGCTTATCTGGCTGGGTTCTCTATTGCTACGCTGGCGATTACGTTTGCTGGTCGTGGGCTTGGGGCGCTGCTGATGAAAGCCGACAGCCGTATTGCACGGGGTGTGGGTGCTGCGCTGGCAGGTGTTGGGGGTTACCTGATGGTGGGGTGATTGCCTGAGAAAACCGGATTTAGGTTTTGCCCGTTCTGGCCACGGCTGGGGCGGGTTTTTTGTTGCCGATAGCGCCAATTCAGATTCCGACCGCTTGATCTGACAGGCGTTCAAATGGAACACGCTGGCTGGCGGTGCCCGGTTTCCGGTTTCGGGGTTTGGTTTTGAGGGGTGTGAAGCCTATGCTGATCACAACACTTCTGTTCCCGGAGCCGCCTTATGAGTCTGGCTATCGCACTGCATGTTCTCTCCGCCGTGATCTGGGTTGGCGGCATGTTTTTCGCCTACATGGCCATGCGGCCGGCGTTGGTTGAGGTCATTGATGCGTCTCAGCGGGGCGTTCTCTGGTGCCACACCCTGTCCCGTTTTTTCCGGTGGGTATGGGCTGCCGTAATCCTGTTACTGGCCACCGGTTACTGGATGATCTTCAGCGTATTCGGTGGTATGGCAGGTTCCGGCTGGCATATCCATGCAATGCAGGGGCTGGGGATTGTGATGGTCCTGCTTTACCTTCACGTCTATTTTGCCCCCTTCCGGCGCCTGAAGCTGGCCGTTGCCAACCAGGATCCCCAGGAAGGCGGGCGCCAGGTGGCACAGATCCGCAAGCTGGTGGGCACCAACCTGATTCTTGGCCTGATCGTGGTGGCGATAGGTGCCGGTGGGCGATATATGTAGGCCCCCGGCAAACCGGGATCATGGACAGGCATAGGTGAGAGAAGAGGCCATCACGGAATCTCCGATTCGTCACGGTAGGGTACGAAAACCATTCCAGCAGGTGAGAATACACAGATGTGCTCGAAAATCAGGGCATTTGGCCAGATTGAAGCCAAGGGCGGGTCCTGGCGGTGGCCAGTCAGGTGAGATCGGGGAGTAGCTGGGTAGTCAGGCGGCTGATCGTCGGCGGTCGAGGTGAGCTCGTCGGTTGTCCTGATAGCGATCTTCAAACTCGGTGGCTTCGGCCAGCGATTCATCGGTGCTGAGACCGAGGCGTGTCAGGATCGGGAACTGATGTTCTGCGATGTGTCCGCGCTTGTTGGGGTTGATGATCCGCCCGGTGAAATCCACCAGTTCCAGGTAGTCGCTCAACGAGAACAGGATGCCCGTTTGCGGCTCGTTCCTGACGGCTCCCTCGAAACTCAAGAGGGG
>JBMCIH010000465.1:0-2546 GCA_048617055.1 Marinobacter sp.
CATGGCGGTGTATTTTATTGTGCGCGAAGGGGGCGGGTTTCAAACCTATCATACGCCCGCCTTCGCCACCTATCTGATTGAGTGACTGGAGGTAGTCATGGGCACCTTTTTACTGGCTCTGCTGATCGTCGGCCTGCTGATGGCCGCCATGTCCGTGGGGGTGATTTTCGGCCGCAAGCCCATTAGCGGTACCTGCGGGGGCCTGGGGGCTGCCGGCATCACAGGGCCCTGCGAGATCTGTGGCGGCGATACCAGTAAATGCGAGAACAGCGACGCTGAAGGCCAGGCTGACACCCAGCTGGCCTACGACGCTGTGGAGGCAGGTAAGCGGAACGCCTCCTGAGAAACCCGCAGCAGCAAACAAACCGATCTCTTACCCCGGCGGCAACGGCTGCCGGCGGTTCATTCTTGACCACGCGATAAGGAGTGACAGTCCTGATGGCAGAGCATCATTATGACGTCGTGGTGATTGGCGCGGGACCGGCCGGCGAAGGGGCGGCCATGAATGCCACCAAGCATGGCAAACGCGTAGCAGTCATCGAAGACAAGCCCACCGTGGGCGGCAACTGCACCCACTGGGGCACTATCCCCTCCAAGGCCCTCAGGCACTCCGTCAAGCAGATCATTACCTTCAACACCAACCAGATGTTCCGGGATATCGGTGAGCCGCGCTGGTTCTCCTTCCCCCGGGTGCTGCAGAGCGCCCACAAGGTGATCGACAAGCAGGTCAAGCTGCGGACCCAGTTCTATTCCCGTAACCGGGTCGACCTTATTAACGGACGGGCCTTCTTTCTGGACAGGAACCGGATCGAGGTCCGGGGCGCCAAGGCTGCCGAGATTCTGAACTTCAAGCAGGCAGTGATCGCCACCGGGTCGCGGCCCTACATGCCGCCGGACGTGAACTTCCGCCATCGGCGCATCTACAACAGCGACACCATTCTCAACCTGTCCCATACGCCCCGGACGCTGATTATCTACGGGGCCGGGGTGATCGGATCGGAATACGCGTCGATTTTCTCCGGGCTCGGTGTGAAGGTGGACCTGATCAACCCCGGCAGCCGGCTGCTGTCCTTCCTGGACGACGAGATCTCCGATGCCCTCAGCTACCACCTGCGTAACAACGGGGTATTGGTGCGTCACAATGAGGAGTACGAGTCAGTGGATGGCGATGATCACGGCGTGGTGCTGTCGCTGAAATCCGGCAAGAAGATTCGTGCGGATGCCTTCCTCTGGTGCAATGGCCGGGCCGGCAACACGGACAACCTGGGCCTGGAAAACCTGGAACTGGAGCCGAACAGTCGCGGCCAGTTGCAGGTGGATGAACACTACCGCACGGCGGTGCCGAACATCTACGCCGTCGGTGACGTGATTGGCTGGCCCAGTCTGGCCAGTGCCGCCTACGATCAGGGCCGCTCGGCGTCCTCGGATCTGGTGAATGATGAGTATTTCCGCTTTGTTTCCGATGTGCCCACTGGCATCTATACCATCCCCGAAATCAGTTCGGTGGGCCCCACCGAGCGGGAACTGACCGAGAAAAAGGTGCCCTACGATGTCGGGCAGGCCTTCTTCAAGGATCTGGCCCGGGCGCAGATCACCGGTGAGAAGGTGGGCATGCTGAAAATCCTGTTCCACCGGGACACCCGTGAGATCCTTGGTATCCACTGCTTTGGTGACCAGGCGGCGGAGATCGTGCATATCGGGCAGGCCATCATGAACCAGGAAGGGGAGGCCAACTCCCTGAACTACTTCATCAACACTACCTTCAACTACCCCACCATGGCGGAAGCCTACCGGGTGGCGGCGCTCAACGGCCTCAACCGGATTTTCGAATAAGCGGGCCGGGGCCTTCAGGCACCGCTCAGACGGTGGCGCCCCGGCTCCTGTGCTCCTCTTCGGGAGCCTCGTGGGGTCGTGGCAGGGTCACCGCCCGGTTGTCGAAGTAGATGCGGGTGCTGGTGGGGAAGTCGGTGATGATGCTGTTCACACCGAGTTCCTCCATGACCAGCATGTCGTGGATGCGGTTGACTGTCCACACGGAGACCTGCATGTCTAACCGGTGGGCCTGGCGAACCATCTCTGCCGAGCAGATGCGCCAGCTGGGAATCAGGTAACTGCAACCCAGCCGCCGGGCCGTGGGCACGGGGCGCGGAAAACGCCTTGCGGCCACAAAACCGGTGTGTATCTTCCGGTTGCGCCGTTTGGTCTCCTGCAGAAACCAGCCGTCGGATGAGGTAACCACCACGCTTTCAAAGAGTCGCCGGCGCTGGATCAGCTCCGTCAGCCGGTTGCAGAGAATGTTCAGGCGGTTGCGGGCGTCAGGCTTGACCTCAAGCTGGTAGTGGTGGACCTCCGGGCAGGCATCGAGAACCTGTTCCAGGGTGGGGACGCCCACTTTCTCCGGCCAGGGCGCGGTGTTCTGGCGGGCATCCAGCTGCCCCAGTTCGGCCGCGGTATGGCTGGCCACCTTGCCCGCCTTGCCGGTGGTGCGGTCCAGGGTCAGGTCGTGAACCACCACCGGCACGCCGTCGGACGACAGCTGGACGTCC
>JBMCIH010000466.1:0-2543 GCA_048617055.1 Marinobacter sp.
CCGACTGGATCGTCTCCATTATTGCCGTGGGGCTGGTGCTGGAGTTTGCCCGCCGTACCACCGGCTGGTTCATTCCCTGCCTTTGTCTGGTCGCGCTCACCTATGTGGGCTGGTGGGGGCAGTACGTGGGTGGGATCTTCAATTTTCCGGGCCTGAGCTGGGAAACCGTGCTCTACCGTGCCTACATGGGGGGCCAGGGCATGCTGGGGTCCATCGCCCGGATTTCCTGGACCTACGTATTCATGTTCATTCTGTTCGGCGCCTTCCTGGTGAAGTCCGGCGCGGGGGACTTCATTATCGACCTGGCCCGCTGCGCCGCGGGCCGTTTCGTGGGCGGGCCCGGGTTCGTGGCGGTGTTTGCCTCCGGCCTGATGGGTTCGGTGTCCGGCTCCAGTGTGGCCAATACCGTCTCCACCGGTGTCATCACCATTCCCCTGATGCGCAAGGCGGGGTTCCCGGCCCGCTTTGCCGGGGGTGTGGAGGCTGCGGCTTCCACCGGCGGACAGCTGATGCCGCCGGTGATGGGAGCGGGCGCCTTCATCATGGCGTCTTACACCCAGGTATCCTACCTCACCATTATCGGGGTCGCGGCCCTGCCGGCGTTGCTGTATTTCCTGTCGGTGGCCATGTTCGTGCGTATCGAGGCCAGGCGCAGCCATGCGGTAAAGCTGGAGGACGAAAGCCGCCAGACCTTCGGCCAGGTGCTTAAAGGCGGCTGGCATTATCTGCTCCCCCTGGTAGTGCTCGTAGCGGCGCTGGTCTATGGGTTTACCCCCACCTATGCCGCCGGCATTGCCATCGTCTCGGTAGTGGTTGCCTCGTGGATTGCCCGCAAGCCCATGACCTTCAGGGACATCCTCGATGCCCTTGCGCTGGGTACCCGCAATATCATGACCACAGCGATTCTGCTGATAACCGTCGGCCTGATCGTGATGGTCATTTCCACCACCGGCATAGGCAACACCTTCTCGCTGATGATCACCGACTGGGCCGTCGGCAGCCTGCTGGTGACCATTGTGCTGGTTGCCCTGGCGTCCCTGATCCTTGGCATGGGGCTGCCGGTAACCGCGGCTTACATCGTGCTGGCAACCCTCTCCGCACCGGCCATCTACCAGCTGATTGCCCAGGCCCAGCTGCTCGACCTGATGGTCAGCGGCGAGCTGCCGGAGCAGGCGCGGGCCGTGTTCACGCTGGCCTCGCCCGAGGCCGCCGAACGGCTCAGCGCTTCCATGGAGCGGTCCCGGGCGGTGGCCATGCTGGCGGAGGTGCCGGACGACTTCAGCAGCCAGCTGCTGGAACAGGCCCTGTCACCCCATGCCCTGACCATGGCCCTGGTGGCCGCCCATATGATCATCTTCTGGCTTTCCCAGGACTCCAACGTGACCCCGCCGGTGTGCCTGACGGCCTTTGCCGCCGCCGCCATCGCCGGCAGCCCTGCCATGCGCACCGGCCTCACCGCGTGGAAAATCGCCAAGGGGCTGTACATCGTGCCCCTGCTGTTCGCCTACTCGCCGCTGATTTCCGGCACGCCCCTGGAGATGCTCAAGGTGTTCACCTTCGCCCTGTTCGGCATGTATGCCATTATCGCTGGCATGGAGGGGTATCTGGAGCATTCGCTACGCTGGTGGCTGCGGGTGCTGATGTTCCCGGTCGGGGCACTGATGCTATGGCCCCACGGCATGATCTGGATCGACCTGGCCGGGCTGGTGATTTTCGTCGCCCTGCTGGTGTGGAGCGTTCGCCAGCGGATGCACGGGAGTACCGCAGTGCGCTGATGAGGTGGAAGAGGAGACCGCCTCCCCCGGTACCGGGATGAAGCCGGGGGTTGGCTGGAGTCACGAGCCGTTGGCCGCCGGGTTACTGACCTTGAGGGGCGAAAACAGCGGGGCCAGCCCCTTGGCATCGTCGATGAACAGCTGGAGGTGGGGGAAGGGAATCTCGATACCGGCCTGGTCCAGATGCTCCTTGATCTGCTCGAGTATCTCGGCGGTGATCCTGGGCTGGATATCAATGTCTTCCGGCATGATCCACACAAGCACGACAAGATTGACCGAGGAGTCCCCCAGCCCTGCCATGGCCACTCGGGGCATCATATCACCAGACTTAAGTACCTTGGGGTGGTCGGTCAGAATCGGCAGGATCACATCCCGGGCCGCCTGGGCGGATTCCTTGTAGGCAATGCCTACGGGAATGCGCACACGGGTCGGCCCTTCGGCACTGAAATTGACAATGTCAGACGAGGCCACGCTGTCGTTGGGAATCATGGTGAAGATGTTGTCCCGGGTTCGCAGCCAGGTGGTCCGGAAGGCGATTTTCAGAACCTTGCCTTCCTGGTCGTTGATGCGGACCCAGTCGCCGATCCGGAAGGGCCGCTCGATCAGTAACGTCAAACCGGCAATAAAATTCGACAGCGTGGACTGGGCGGCAAAGCCCACCGCGATACCCACAATCCCCAGGCTGGCAATGACCGACCATACATCAAACCCGAACTGGGCCAGCACGGTGACCGAGCCCAGCACCAGGGCCAGTACCAGCAGGGAGTT
>JBMCIH010000467.1:0-2538 GCA_048617055.1 Marinobacter sp.
TAAATCGGCTGGTCCTGCTCCGGGTGAATCCGGAAATCCGGCCGCTCCTCCCGCTGCCGGCTGAGGTATTCGTCCAGGTTCTCCGGCCAGACCCGCTCGATAAGCCCGACGCCGTTGATGCCTGGCAGACGTTCCTCAATGGCGAGGGATTCACTGAACTGTTGCCATTCCTGCGGGCTGATATCGTTGCCGGATACCCGGATAGTGCCAGTCCCGGCTATCAGGGCGAGTTCGTACTTTTCCATCCGGTCCATGAGAAGGTTGTTGAGTTGCTGGACCTGATGCTGGAACTGGTCACGGGCCCTGGCATCAGTTGTCCGGTCCGATATTCGCCAGGCGGCGAGCGTAAGCAGTAGCGACAGGCCCACCACCACCACCCAATTCAGTGTGGTGAGCCTTCTGGCTATTGAAGCCGCCTTGGGCATCCTGTTTGACCTGACGTTGCGGAGTGTAGGATGTGCCCTTCAGGTTAGTTGATGCCAGGCGGCTCCGCGAGCCGGGGACCACCGATGCCCCTGAACAGGAGCGGGTGGCCCCGGGTTCTGCGTTCAGCGGCTCGCCAGAAACCCCCGCCAGCCCCCCAGATGGGTGATCTCCTCCGCACCTTCCAGGCCAGCGGATTCGCAGATGAAGCCGGGTACCCATCGGTTGTCTGACAGTTCCACCTTGCCGATGCCCAGGGGAGCCGGAATGCCCGCCACAAAGCTGCCGAACCGGTCCGCCGGGACCCGCCAGATCTCCACCGGCAGGCGGCTGCCCTGAGCCTCGTCACGCACCAGGCCGGGTCGCAACGGCGGTCCGCCGGGCAGCAGGTACATGCGGTAGGCGTCGGCGGTTTCCGTGGTTTCCACCAGCACTGCGTCGCGCTCCGTGAGCTGGTGGTTCAGGGGCAGGCCGGACAGGTGGGCGCCGCACACCAGCACATCGATGGTACCTTCGGTGGCCGCCAGTGCCGGGCTGTGGAGGGTGTCCTCAAGGGCACCCACGGTGCCGGTGGCCAGTGGATGCAGGCGGCTGGCCAGGGCCAGCAGTGCCTCGTCCTGAAACGCCGGAGCGAACAGGGTGCAGCCCAGGGGCAGGCCGCTGTCCAGAAAGCCCGAGGGCACCGCCACGGCGCTGTAGTCCAGCAGGTTCATGAAATTGGTGTAGGTGCCCAGGCGGCTGTTGTGGGCCACCGGTTCGGCGTCGATCTGGGCGCGGGTGTAAATGGTGGGCGTGGTGGGAGTCACCATGATGTCCACCTGGTCCCAGGCCCGGTCGGCCTGGTGTTTCAGCCCCTGCAACCGGTACCGGGCAGCAAAGGCGTCGGTGGCGGTACCGTTGGCCCCCTGGCTGACGATGTTGCGGGTGACCTCCAGCAGGGCGTCGGGCTGATCCTGGATCAGTGGGCTGGTGGCCAGGTAGCGCTCCGCCACCCAGGGCCCTTCGTAGAGCAGCCGGGCGGCGTCCAGGAAGGGCCGGAAGTCCACCTCGACACGCTCGCCCCCCAGGCTTTCAAGCTGTGCGACGGACTCGGCAAACAACGCCCGTGCGCCCTCATCTCCATCGAAATCCAGCTGATCATCCCGGGGTACTCCAAAGCGGAAGCGCTCCGCCACGGGTCGTCGCCCTGGCGGTGCCGGGCGCTGCCAGGGGTCGTCAGGGTCGCTGACGGATGCCGCCGCCAGAACCGTCCGGGCCTGGTCGGCGGAGCGGGCGAAGATGGACACGCAGTCCAGGCTTTGACAGGCCGGCACCACCCCGCGAATACTCAGTCGCCCCAGGGTGGGCTTGAGGCCGATCAGGTTGTTGAAGGCCGCCGGTACCCGGCCGGAACCGGCGGTGTCGGTACCCAGGGCAAAGCTCACCAGCCCCAGGGCGGTGGCCACGGCGGAGCCGGAGGAGGAGCCACCGGAAATGTAGTCAGGACTGAAGCTATTGCGGCAGGCCCCCCAGGGTTCCGGCGAGCGGGTGCCCACCAGCCCGGTGGCAAACTGGTCCAGGTTGGTCTTGCCAATGGGGATGGCGCCCGCCGTCACCAGCGCCTCCACCACGGTGGCATGGCGTTCCGGCTGATAGCGGAAGGCTTCGCAGGCGGCAGTGGTGGGCATGCCGGCAATGTCGATATTGTCCTTGACGGCAAAGGGAATGCCATAAAGCGGCAGCTCGTCGGGGCTGGCCTCCTGCAGACGGTCCAGGTAGGGAGCCAGTTCGGCTTCACTGGCCAGGTGGATCCAGATGCGGTGCTGGTCGAACTCGCGGGCGCGCTCCAGCACATGCGCTGTGACCATGCCCGGGGTCAGCTCGCCGCTGCGGTAGCCCTGGCGCAGGGAAGGAATGTCGAGGTTAATGGTGGTGGCTTTCACAATGGCCTCACGCTGACAGGCTCCGGGCCGTTTCCGACACGGAGGATTCAATGGATTCGTAGAGCTGCCGGTTGGTCTCGCCGATGGGCAGGTCGTAGGTGATGGTGGCGCCGTAGGCTTCCGGCTGCTGGGGGTCATTGCGGACCTTGTCGAACACCAGCAGGCGGGTGCCCAGGTAAAAGCCCTCCTTCAG
>JBMCIH010000468.1:0-2523 GCA_048617055.1 Marinobacter sp.
CGGTGATCTCGTAGGTATCGGACAAATCCTCCACCTCGCCACTGAGCAGCAACGCCGGGGTGGTGCTGACCTGTTCGTCCAGGGCCTGTACAGTCACCTGCTCAAGGTCCGGATCGTAGAGCTCCACGGTGTCGCCGTTACTGACAATGAACTGGTTCGCGGGGGGATCCGTCTCCCAGTAGAACAGGCCCGGCCGCTTGGCCTTGAGATTGCCGGTGCTCTCCTGGCGCACCCGGCCCTGTTCATCGGCCACCGTCTGGGTAAAGTTGGCCTGGAAGGTGGAATAGCTGCTGAGCGACTCGGCCAGACGATCCGCCGCCTGGTCATCGGCGCGGACCAGGCCGGCAAGCAGTAAAAGGGCAAGGGTGCCCAGGACGATACGACCCGTTTTGATCATTCAGTGCCTCCTGATGGCTCAGGGTTTCGGGGGTGGCGGCGCCAGCACTTCCCGGGCGCCGTTGTGGCCGGCGGGGCTGACCACGCCGGCGGCTTCCATGGCATCCACCAGGTTCGCGGCCCGGTTGTATCCGATCTTGAACTTGCGCTGTACCGACGAGATGGATACCCGACGGCCCTCGGTGACAAAGGCCACTGCCTCGTCAAAGAGGGCGTCGCCCTCGCTGTCGCCCCCGCCCTCCGACAGGGTGGGAACGCCGGGCAGGCTCTCGCCCTCGGCTCCATTAAGGACATCGTCGACGTATTCAGGTTCCCCACGGGCCTTCCAGGCATTGACGATCCGGTGCACCTCGTCGTCATCCACAAAGGCGCCATGGACCCGTACCGGCAGACCGGAACCCGGTGGCAGGTACAGCATGTCACCGTGGCCCAGCAGCTGTTCCGCCCCACCCTGGTCCAGTACCGTGCGGGAATCGATCTTGGAGGACACCTGGAACGAAATCCGTGTGGGAATATTGGCCTTGATCAGGCCGGTGATCACGTCCACGGAAGGCCGCTGGGTCGCCAGTATCAGGTGAATGCCAGCCGCCCTCGCCTTCTGGGCGATGCGGGCAATGAGCTCCTCGACCTTCTTGCCGACAATCATCATCATGTCGGCGAATTCGTCGATCACCACCACAATGAACGGCAGGGTTTCCAGCTCCGGACGCTGCTGTTCCCCGTTATCCAGATACTCGTCGGGCTTCCAAAGGGGGTCGGGAATCGGCTCGCCAGCGGCCCGGGCGGCCTTGATCTTGCGGTTGTAGCCGGCCAGGTTGCGAACGCCCAGGCTGGCCATCAGCTTGTAGCGGCGCCCCATTTCAGCCACACACCAGCGCAGGGCGTTGGCGGCTTCCTTCATGTCGGTCACCACCGGCGACAGCAGGTGGGGAATGCCCTCATAGATGCTCAGCTCGAGCATCTTGGGGTCCACCATGATGAAACGGACCTCATCCGGCGTGGCCTTGAGCAACATGCTCAGCAGCATGGCATTGACGCCCACTGATTTACCGGAACCGGTGGTACCGGCCACCAGCAGGTGCGGCATCTTGGCGAGGTTCGCCACCATCGGGTTACCGCCAATGTCATTCCCCAGTGCCAGGGTCAGGGCCGACGACGACTCCGTGAACACCCGGGCCCCCAGCACCTCGCTCAGGCGGACCATTTCCCGTTTCTCATTGGGAATCTCAATGCCCACCACCGATTTGCCGGGAATCACCTCCACCACCCGTACGCTCAGCACCGCCAGCGACCGGGCCAGGTCCTTGGCCAGGTTAGAGATCTTGCTGACCTTCACCCCCGGCGCAGGCTTGATTTCGAAACGGGTGATTACCGGCCCGGGGTTGACCTCGACCACCTCCACGGCCACCCCGAAATCCGCCAGTTTCTCTTCCAGCAACCGGGACATGTGGGCCAGGGACTCCTCGGAATAACCCTTGTCCTGGTGTTTCTCCGGAGGGTCCAGCAGTGTCAGCGGCGGAATCGGGCTTTCCAGATCCTCGAACAGGGAGGCCTGCCGGCGGGTTTTTTCCTTTTCAGATTCGCTGTTGTCGTCGCGCTTGAACGGCGAGATCTTCACCTTGCCACCGGCCGGTGCGGCTTTGTCGCTGGGTTTCGCCGGGGCTGGCGGGACGTCGGCGTCATCCCTTGATGAGAAACTTTCCAGCAGCACCGGCTCATCATCGTCCAGGCTCCGCCGGGCGGACAGGGGGTCCGCCTTGCCCGGCTTGCGGCCGCCTGCTTCACCGGTCTCCTTACGGCGACCGAAGGGCCACAGCCGGTGCCACCAGGGCGCCCGGTCCGGGTCCTTCTCCGTTTGGGTCAGCAGTGGCGGTTCGGGCGCCGCCTTGGCCGGCCCGGCCTCGTTCCCGGCGCGGGCCGGCTTCTCGTTCGGTGTGAACAGCCGGCGCAACCAGATCAGCGCAGCCAGGGTCTCACCCCCTACCCAGTCCATCAGACGGAACCAGGACAGGCCGGTCGTCACCGTCAGGGCAAACAGGAAGATGGCCACCAGGATCAGCGTGGTGGCAGGCAGATTGAAGAACTGCACCATGGCCGAAGACACCGCCTGCCCGAGCACGCCCCCGG
>JBMCIH010000469.1:0-2514 GCA_048617055.1 Marinobacter sp.
AACTGCGAAACGGTGCTCCGGCGACAGCCGGAACAGGGTCAGTGGCGCGCCGATGTGGTTGTTGAGGTTGCCCTGGGTGGCCAACGTCTGACCTTCCAGCGCGAGGATCGAAGACAGCATTTCCTTGAGGGTGGTCTTGCCACTGCTGCCGGTGATAGCCACCACACCGGCGCGGCTCAGGTCGCGATTGAAGCGGGCCAGGTCCGCCAGGGCCTGGACCGTATCGGGCACCGTAATCTGCGGCAGGTCCACCCGGGTATCCGGCGTATCAACCACGGCGGCAACCGCGCCCGCCTCCCGTGCAGCTGCCAGAAAGCCGTGGCCGTCAAAGCGTTCGCCCCGGAGGGCGACAAAAAGATGGCCCGGCCGCAGGGTCCGGGTGTCGGTTCCGATGCCCTCAACCACGGCCTCGGCCACCGGCGCCGGCGCCCCGAGAACCCGGGCAATGTCCGCCAGCTGCAGTGCCTGCATCATGCGACACCTCCGTTAAGGCCCAGAGCCTCCTGCACATGGGCCACGTCGCTGAAGGGTGTGCGCTTGCCGTTGCGTTCCTGCCAGGCCTCATGGCCTTTCCCGGCAATCAGCACCACATCCCCCGGGCGCGCCATGTCGACTGCGCTGCGGATGGCGTCCCCCCTGTCATGTATGACTGTGGCCGCACCGGGCTGTTCCAGGCCGGCCAGCATGTCTTTGACGATCGCTTCCGGCGATTCGGTGCGCGGATTGTCGTCGGTGACGAGCAGCCTGTCGGCCGCCTTTTCCGCCTCGCGGGCCATTTCCGGGCGTTTGCCCCTGTCGCGGTCGCCGCCGCAACCAAAAACGCAGATCAGCTGGCCTGCGGTATGGGGCCGCAGAGCCGCCAGGGCGTTGGCCAGGGCGTCAGTGGTGTGGGCATAGTCCACAACCACCTGCACCCCCGATGGCCCTCTGAAACTTTCCAGCCGACCCGGGGGCGGCACCAGGGCAGGCACGGCCTGGCGTATGGCATCCACCGACACTCCCAGATTCAGCACCGCTGCCATCGCGGCGAGCAGGTTGCTGGCATTGAAGGCACCCATCAGTGGCGCCGATACACTAAAGGCGTCCCACTGACCGTCCACCTCGGCCTCGAAACCATCCGGCATCGGGGCAAACCGGGTCAGCCAGAGTTCCGTCTGCGACTCATGAAGGCTGTAGCGGATCCGGTCACACAAACCCTCGGTCTGCTCGAACAGCTGACGCCCGAAGGGATCGTCGTAATTGATGACCGAGAAGTGCAGCCCTTCCCGGGTAAAGAGTGACGCCTTGGCCTGGCCATAGGCCTCCATGGAGCCGTGATAGTCCAGGTGGTCGCGGGTCAGATTGGTAAATACTGCCCCGGTCAGGGCCACCTCATCGATACGCCCCTGATCGAGCGCGTGGGACGACACCTCCATAGCCACGACTCGCATACCCTTGCGGGCCATCTCGAACAGCATCCGGTTAACCTCCACCACATCCGGTGTTGTATGGGTTCCGGCTTTCAGATCCCCCGGCAGGCCGTAACCCAGCGTGCCCAGCACGCCACAGGGAATACGGGCGGCATTGAGCAGCTGCGCAATGAACCAGGTGACCGAGGTCTTGCCGTTGGTGCCGGTCACGCCCACGACCCGCAGGCGGCGTGAGGGGTGTTCATAGAAGCGGTCGGCAATGGTGCCAAGCTGGCTTTTCAGCTCCGGCACCGGCACCACCAGCGCGCCCCGGTATTCGTAACAGGGGGTCGGTTCCGCCACCTGCAGAATAATGACAATGGCGCCTGCGGCAATGGCATCGTCCACATAGTGGTCCGCGGCCGTGGCGCTGCCCGGGAGTGCCACAAACGCGTCTCCCATGGTGACCTGGCGACTGTCGGTGCGCAGGCCGTGAATGGTGACATCGAAAACCGACGGCACTTCAACGATGCCCTGCAACAGGGTGCTTAATGACGTCATGCACATAACCTTACCCCCGCTCCCCGTCCCTGCCGGGCTTCTGGGTGCCCGCTTCGCCAGCGGTCAGCTCGGGCCTGACATTCAGCAGCCGCAGGGCGTCGTCCATCACCCGGGCGAACACCGGCGCTGCCACTTCACCGCCGTAATAATCGCCACCCTGGGGGGCGTCCACGGCCACGACGGTTACAATCCGCGGATCGTCCATCGGCGCCATGCCGGCGAAGATGGCCTTGTACTGGCTTTTCTCGTATCCCCTCGCGCCCACCAGGTGGACGGTTCCGGTCTTTCCACCAGCGCTGTAGAGAGCCGGTCTGGCACGCTTGCCGGTGCCCGTCTCGATCGCGTCCCGGAGCATGTCCCGAACCTGGGCGGCGGACGCTTCCGACATTACCCGCTCCCCCACGGCCGGCTCATCCCGACGCAGAACGGTGACCGGGTACCGGACGCCGCCATTGGCCACTGCCATGTAGCCCTGGGCGAGCTGCAGCGCGTTGACGCTCATGCCATAGCCATAGGAAAGTGTGGCTTCTTCCACCTTCCGCCAGTCGCTGGTCATGGGCAGGAC
>JBMCIH010000470.1:0-2500 GCA_048617055.1 Marinobacter sp.
ATGCCATCGATCATCATGTCCTGGTAACGGCTGCGCCGGCGGACGATTTCCCGCATCTTGTTGGCAATCGGAAAAAACAGCAGGTTGGCCAGGGCCACACCGTAGATGGTGGCCACAAAGGCGGTGGCGATCCCCGCACCCAGGGTGGAAGGGTCGGTCAGGTTGGTCATCACCTGGATCAGCCCCATCACCGCACCGATAATGCCGATGGTGGGGGCGTAGCCGCCCATGGCCTCGAACACCTGGGCGGCCTCCAGGTCCCGCTGCTCACGGGACTCCAGATCCACCTCCAGCACACTGCGGATGGTTTCCGTCTCGGCGCCGTCCACCAGCAGCTGCAGCCCCTTGCGGGCAAAGGGCTCGGGTTCCTTCTCGGCGATGGCTTCCAGGCCCAGCAGGCCCTGCTTGCGGGCCTTGACGCTCCAGTCCATCACCTTGCCGACCCCTTCCTCCAGGCCGATCCAGGGCGGAAAGAACACCCAGCGGGCCTGGCTGAACGCACGCCGCAGCAAGCCGCCGGAGGTCTGCAGGATGGTGGCCGCCAGGGTGCCCCCCACCACGATCAGGGCCGCCGGCAGATTGAACAGGGACGCCAGGGTTCCTCCCTCCAGCAGGTTGCCGCCAAGCAGGGCCGCAAAGGCCAGGATAATGCCCAGCAGGCTGAGGATGTCCATCAGTGTACCCCTTCCACCAGGCGGGGCCCGACCTCGTCCAGCGGCAGCACTTCATCGGTGAGCCCGGCCCGGGCCACGGCCATGGGCATGCCATAGATGACCGAGGTTTTCTCGTCCTGGGACCAGATCACCGACCCGGTCTGCTTCATCATCCGGCAGCCTTCCCTGCCGTCGGCCCCCATGCCCGTCAGGATCACGCCCAGGGTTCTGCCGGGGAAGCTGCGGGCCAGGGAGCCAAAAGTCACATCCACACTGGGTTTGTAATTGAGCCGGTCATCCCCCGGCAGAATGCGGACCCGGCCCTGGCCGCCCCGGTTCTCGATCATCATCTGCTTGCCGCCGGGGGCCAGCAGGGCCAGCCCGGGGCGCAGGATATCGCCGTCTTCGGCCTGGCGGACCTGGATCTGACAGAGTTTGTTCAGCCGTTCGGCAAAGGCGGGGGTGAAACTGCCAGGCATGTGCTGCACCAGCACCAGCGGCGCCGGAAAACTGGCAGGGAGAGCCACCAGCACCTTCTGCAGGGCGATAGGCCCGCCGGTGGAGGTGCCGATGCCCACCACATCATAATGGCGGCTCGCCGTGCGGCGGCGACCGGGCCGGGCCGGCGCCTCCGGCGCGGGCCCGGCCGGTCGTTCTGCAGGAGCGCGGCGTAGCGGCACCGCCGGCCGCTCACTGCGAAGGTCGGGCGCGGGTGCCGGCTGCCGGTCGACCGCCGGCGCACCCTGGCTGCGGCTTGGGGGCACACCGCCCTGGTCGGCCCGGGGGCGGCTGCCGGCAACATCGAGGATGCGCTCCCGCAAAATGCGCTGCAGTTCGGAATTGTCGCGGGCGATTTCCTCGAAGTTCTTGGGCAGGAAATCAACGGCGCCGGCCTCCAGGGCGTCCAGCGTCACCCGGGCGCCCTCATAGGTCAGGGAGGAAAACATCAGCACCGGCGCCGGGCAGCGCCGCATGATTTCCTTCAGCGCCGAGATGCCGTTCATGACCGGCATCTCGTAGTCCATGGTGATAACGTCGGGGCGCAGCCTTTCCGCCATCTCCACCCCTTCCCTGCCGTTGGTGGCGGCGCCGACGACCCGGATATTGCCGGATGCGTTGAGGATTTCCGTCAGCCGCTTGCGAAAGAAACCGGAATCATCAACCACCAGGACAGAAACCGTCATTCACATCCCCTCTCGGAATCCAGCCCGGCTCAGCCGTAGTGCTGCAGCAGGCTGGGTACGTCGATAATCAGCGCGATGCGACCATCCCCTGTGATGGTGGCGCCCGCCATGCCCGGGGTACCCTGCAGGGCCCGGCCCAGCGGCTTGATCACCACTTCCTCCTGGCCAATCAGCTGGTCCACAACAAACCCCACCTGGCGGGTGCCCATGGCCACGATCACCACATGGGCATTGTCCGGCTCGGCGCTGCCACGGTCCGACGGTACCAGCCAGCGCTTGATATGGAACAGCGGGAAGACCTTGTCCCGCACCACGATGCATTCGCGGCCATCGACGATGTTCTTCTTGCTCAGGTCCAGGTGGAAGATTTCCACCACGTTGACCAGCGGCAGGGCGAAGGACTGGTTGCCCAGCATGATCATCAGCGTCGGCATGATCGCCAGGGTCAGCGGCAGCTTGATGCGGAAGGTGCTGCCCTTGCCCAGCTTCGACTGTACCTGAATCTGGCCATTGAGCTGGCTGATCTTGGTTTTCACCACATCCATGCCAACGCCGCGCCCGGAGACGTCGGAGATCTGATCCTTGGTGGAAAAGCCGGCGGCGAAGATCAGGTTGTAGCAATCGTTCTCGGTCAGGCGGTCGGCGGCATCCTGGTCGTAGATA